>DRZV01000036.1 GCA_011375465.1 Neomoorella mulderi | reverse complement strand
GTTCGGGGAGGTTTAGCAGTGGAGCCTTTGGCTTTGGATTTGAGGGTAGAGGTGGCGGGCATTGCCTTGAAGAACCCTGTAATGCCAGCCTCTGGCACCTTCGGTTTCGGCGAGGAGTTATCCCGATGGTTTGACCTCCGGGAATTGGGGGCAGTGGTGACCAAGACCATTACCTTGGAACCCAGGCCTGGCAATCCCCCCCCTCGTCTACAGGAGACCTATTGCGGGCTTTTAAACTCGGTGGGCCTGCAAAACCCCGGCCTGGAGATCTTCCTGCGGGATAAGCTGCCTTTTTTACAGGAACTGGGCCTGCCCCTCATCGTCAGCATAGCGGGAAAGACAGTGGAGGAATACAGGGAATTGGCAGGGCGCCTGGCTCCTGTGGCTGGTATTTCAGCTCTAGAGGTGAACATATCCTGTCCCAATGTAAAAGAAGGGGGTGTGGCCTTTGGCAGCGTTCCTTCCTTGGCTGCCAAGGTCACCGAAGCGGTGAAGGAGGTGTGCCCCCTTCCTGTTATAGTGAAGCTCACCCCCAACGTGACCGACATTGTGGCGGTGGCCCGGGCGGTGGAGATGGCCGGGGCTGACGCCTTGGCCTTGATCAACACCCTTACCGGCATGGCCATAGATCTGGAACGCTTCCGGCCGGCTCTGGGCAATGTATGGGGGGGACTGAGCGGCCCGGCCATAAAGCCTGTGGCCCTGTGGGCCGTATGGAGGGTCTACGAGGCGGTTAAAATACCCCTTATCGGCATGGGAGGGATAATGACTGGCCGGGACGCTCTGGAATTTATCCTGGCCGGGGCCACAGCTGTGGCGGTGGGCACTGCCAGCTTTCTGAACCCCTTGAGCATGGTCCAGATAATCGAGGAGATAAAGGGATTCATGCTCCAGCACAGGATTTCCCGTCTGGCTTCTCTGGTGGGCGCGGCCCACAGATAGGGAGGGATGGTTTTGCTCTCACGGGACGAGATTTTGGAGCTGTTCCAGCGCACAGGGGTCCTGATGAAGGGACATTTTCTTTTGAGCTCTGGCCTCCACAGCCCCTTTTATCTCCAGTGTGCTAGGATCCAACAATATCCCCAGGACTTTTCCCGGCTGTGCGCCGCCCTGGCCCGCCCCTTCAGGGATAGTTCTATAGAGGTGGTGGTGGGGCCGGCCATAGGGGCCATCATTCTGTCCTATGAGATGGCCAGGCAGCTGGAGGCCAGGTGCATGTTTGCGGAGAGGGAGGAGGGGAAGATGGTTCTGAGGAGGGGATTTTTCCTGAAACCGGGAGAGAGGGTTTTAGTGGTGGAGGACGTGGTAACCACCGGGGGATCAGCCCGAGAGGTGGTGGAGTTGGTGAAAAGGGAAGGGGCTCTGCCCATAGGGGTGGCTGCCCTGGTGGATAGGAGCGAAGGCAAGGCTTCTCTGGGTACCTCCTTAAAATCCCTGATTCAGCTTTCCCTCCCCGCTTACCATCCCCAGGACTGCCCCCTGTGCCGCCAGGGGGTCCCTTTGGTAAAACCGGGGAGCAAGGTATTCACCTATTAGCATGGGATCGAGTGGGAGGGCATAGAATTTAAAGAGGCTAAAAATCAGGAGGCCCATAATGCGAATTTCTTGGAAAATCCTCCTGCCCATTGCGGTTCTCCTTCTGGTTGGGGTTTACTCTTACTATCGCATTCCCTGGGTAGATCCCCCTCAGCTGACCGTGGCGGCCCTGGATAAAACCCATCAGGTCAAGAGCTATCGATTTCGGGTGGAAGCCAGGCTCTTCGACCTCGAAAGGGAGATATCCCTAAGCCAGTTGGAAGGGGAGCGCTCCCCCGAAGGGAACTGGCATTTAAAGGGCCAGATGACTGGCTAACAAGTGGACATCTACCACATAGGGGATACCACCTATTTTGGGGATAGCGTTAGCCAGCGGTGGATGGTGACTCCCAGCCACCGCCCCCTGGAACAGGAAAAATACCTGGCGGAAATCAACCCCCTTTCCATGATAAAGATCACCAAGCTGGAAGAGGTTCAATACCTGGGGCCGGACAAAAAGGTATCTGGCCGCCCTTATCTTATAAGGGCTCGGGCTCAAGTGAACAATGCTTTTCTAAATACCTACTGGAACAATTTCTGCTACCAGTTCTGGATAGATAGGGGTAGCCAATATATCCGCCAATTCTCTCTAGAGGCTTCCCACCGCCAGCGACCCCAGGACAGACTGGCGGTGAAGGTGGAAATGTGGGATTTCAACGGAAGAAACATAACCATAAGGCCACCTCAATAGAGAAGAATTTTAACCGTAAAGGGACAAACTCCTTAATGGGCTATTTCGCCCAGGAAAAATGCTGTTTCCCTCTCCCTTTTTATTTTTTGAAAATTTATTTTTCGAAGAACCTGTTGTAGTATATTTTTAGCCAAATTTAACTAGGAGGAGGTTTATATGTTTCAAGACATTTTGCAACAAACATTTTTTCATAACCGCATTTTGGACTATCTCATCTGCCTTTTTGCTTTTGTCAGTGGTATC
>DRZV01000076.1 GCA_011375465.1 Neomoorella mulderi | reverse complement strand
GTAAAGAAAGCAGGAGGAGGATTGCCCCCACAATACCGGCCAACAGGCGCCATTCGGTCCGGACCCAAATCAGTTCCCAGTAGTAGAGGGGCAGATACCATCCTCCTATAGCAGCCAGAAGCATCAGGCTCAGGAAGGCCACCGATAAAGCAAAAAGGGCCAACATGGCCCGATCCAGCCTTGACAAGGGCGATCTCCTCCTTAGCGCACCCTTCCGGCAGTCTCTTCTTCTTTAGCCTCCTGGGGAAACACCACTCCTTGCACGTGGACGTTGACCTCCACCACCTTCAGGCCGGTCATGGTCTCTATGGCCCTCTTCACGTTTTCCTGCACCTGGATGGCCACGTCGGGGATCCTCACGCCGAAGTTCACCGCTATGTAGAGGTCCACCGCGGCCTCCTTTTCCCCCACTTCCACCTTTACACCTTTGGTGAGGTCCTTACGTCCCAGGAGCTCAGCTATACCTCCAGCAAGGCCGCCGCTCATGCCCGCTACACCCTCTACTTCCGAAGCGGCCAGCCCCGCGATTATGGCCACCACCTGATTGGCTATCTTTATGGTTCCCAGAGAAGTCTTCTCCTGCTCCAAAACCTCTTCCATGATGATTTGAGCACCTCCATGTTGAATTTACCTACATGATACCAAAAAAAACGATTAGGCGCAACTATTTTCTTTTTTAACTTACCTGTAATCTCCTCTGAACAAAATTGGTATACACCTCTCCCCGGCGGAAAAAGGCATTATCCAAGATCTGCTTGTGGAAAGATATGGTGGTGGTCACACCTTCTATCTCCATCTCCTCCAGGGCACTCCTCATCCTGTTTATGACCATTTCCCGATCAGGAGCCCAGGCGATCACCTTGGCTATGAGGGAATCGTAATGGGGGGTTATCTCCATGCCGTTGTATAGGGCGGTATCCACCCGGATCCCAAACCCCCCGGGGAGATGGAAACGGGTGACCTTGCCCGGGCAGGGACGGAAATCGTGTTTGGGATCTTCCGCGTTTATGCGGCACTCCATGGCGTGTCCCCGGATCACCACGTCCTCCTGGTTAAGGGATAAAGGCATTCCCGCGGCTATCTTTATCTGCTCCTGGACCAGGTCTATGCCGGTAACCATTTCCGTCACCGGATGCTCCACCTGGATCCGGGTATTCATTTCGATAAAGTAATAGCGCCCATATTTGTCCACAAGAAACTCCACCGTGCCGGCGCTGTAATAGCCCACCGCCCGGGCGGCCTTGAGGGCCGCCTGGCCCATCTCCTCCCTGAGCTCTGGAGTAAGGGCAGGGCAGGGGGCCTCTTCCAGGAGCTTTTGATTGCGCCTCTGGATGGAGCAGTCCCTCTCCCCCAGGTGGATGATATTCCCCTCTCTGTCCCCCAGTATCTGAAATTCCACGTGGCGGGGTTCTTCGATGTACTTCTCCAGGTATACCTGGGAATCCCCGAAAGCGGCTTCAGCTTCCCGCTGGGCGCTTTGAAGGGCTTGCCGCAGCTCCTTGGCGCTGTGGACCAAGCGGAGGCCCCGGCCGCCCCCTCCGGCTGAGGCCTTCACCAGGACAGGGTAGCCTATTTCCCTGGCCACGGCCAGGGCCTCCTCCACCCCCTTCACCACACCTTCCGAGCCGGGGACCACAGGGACTCCGGCGGCCATAACAGCGGCCCTGGCTTGGGCTTTGGCCCCCATGAGCTGCATGGCCCGGGGTGAAGGTCCTATAAAGGTTATGCCTGCAGTGGCGCACATTTCGGCAAAATAGGGGTTTTCTGCCAAAAACCCGTATCCCGGATGGATGGCCTCAGCCCCGGTCATCTGGGCCACAGCTATGATGCTGGGGATGTGGAGGTAGCTGCGGCTGGGGGAAGGGGGACCGATGCAGACCGCTTTGTCCGCCAGTTTGGTATGGAGGGCCCCTCTATCGGCTTCGGAGTAGACTGCCACCGTTTCGATCCCCAATTCCTTGCAAGCCCTTATGATCCTTACGGCAATTTCTCCCCGGTTGGCAATCAGCACCCTTTTGAACACCTGTTTACCCTCCCTCCAGGGTTTAAGCTGCCTCTGCCTTCCTTATGAGAAACAAGACCTGCCCGTATTCCACCGGTTGACCGTTTTCCGCCAGAATTTTGACCACTTCCCCTTCCACCTCTGAGGTCAGCTCGTTCATGAGCTTCATGGCTTCGATGATACAAAGGGTCTGCCCCGGTTTCACTTTGCTCCCCACTTCCACAAAGGGAGGGGCGTCAGGGGCAGGGGCCCGGTAGAAGGTTCCCACCATGGGAGCCTTAACTTCCACCAGGTTGTCTTGGGCCATCTCCGGGAGCACCTTTTCCTGGCCTGCCGTTTCCTGGACAGGAGAGGATGGAGCCCCGGGGGCTGGAGCCAAACTCCTACGGATGAAAATTTTTATTCCATTTTTTTCTAAATGGAACTCGGTTATGCCGGTGTCTTCCAGTACCTTCAGGAGCTGAGTTATATCCTTTATATCCATGTTCTCCGCTTTGCCTCCCCCCGCTTCCTTACCCGCCGGCTTGCGATCCCGCCTGCCGGGCTGCAGCCTTCCCGCC
>DRZV01000037.1 GCA_011375465.1 Neomoorella mulderi | reverse complement strand
CCCGTAGACCAGCCAAAGTAAACCCATCCAGGGCAAGGGCAAAGGCGACAGCTCGGGCAGGTAGGAGCTCAAAAAAGACATGGGGGCAGGAACCGCCCTCAGCTCTCCGGCGGGATGGGGAAGGTTCCAGGCTTCAGGGGAAAAAGGGGGTCCCCCAATCAAATAGATTAAAAGGGCAGCAGTCGATCTTGCTCCATATATTGGGAGAAGCCTTGTTCCAGTCCCCAACGCTAAAGGCCGAGTAGATCAACGATCCCTGCCCCCAGGGACGCTGGGCCAGCAAAACCGTGTCCCCCTCTTCCCACAGGATCTGACCTGAAATAAACCGCCCCTGGGTAACCTCCAGGGATTCGACCCCCTTCCCCAGATCCAGGGCCATGACCCTTCTCCCCTCAACCCTTACCGGGCTTATATGGGAAAATGTCTCCTGCTCTCCGCACCCAGCTCCCTGAAACAGGAACAAGGCCCCCCAGCTGAGCCCATTCCTTAACCGCCTGGAGTTGGTCGGGGGTAAAGAGTTCCAAAGCCCTAGGGGTCAGGAGCAAGACGTCAGCGGCCAGAAACCAAAAGGGGTCAGGGGGCAACTGCTGAGGAGGTAGGTATTTCAAGACCTTTTTAAAGGGACCTTCACTTCCGGATTCTGCCCCAGAAAGCCACTGCCCCCAATCCCCTTCTGCAATTTCCCTGTCCAGGCTCAAAAAAAGAAGGAAATTCTGGTCCAAAGGCAGACCCTCCACCCAGGACTCACCGCACACCTCATCCCCCGCCAGAAGGCTCACTTTGGGATTTTGGGCAGCCAGATGCCCAGGCAAAAGGATCCTATGGGTGCTCTTCCCTTCCGGGACTTCTACTGGGCAGATCACCTTCCATTCCTCTGCAGGTAAGACCATAGGCCTAGGGCTTCCCGGAAGAAGGGGTCTTTGGGGATCCCTCCTCACCACCAATTGGCCGGGAAAGGCTGGCCCGGGATTTTCCAATGTGACCTGCAGCCCCACATACCTATGGACCTTATACATCCCCCCAGGCCAGGTAGCACCCTTAACTCCACCTGGGGCCGGGCCAGAGCTGGCGGGATTCCTCCAAAATACACAACTGAGGTTACCAGCAAAGCCAACAACAAAGCCTTAGTCTTTTTTATAGCCTTCATCTCCAGCTGCTCTCCTCTCCCTTAGATCCAGCTTCAACAAAACTGCCCCCAATTTTTCCTTGCGCACCGCGATTAAGGCCCTTCCCTCAGGGGTAAAGCTTATACCCCCAAAGGGCCTCAAAGGATCCATGATAAACGGTACGGGGTTCTGAACTGCCTTCAGGGAATAGCCACTTTAAGGCTTCTGGGTCCTCCCCGTCCCCCTCCCATAAGGGTCTATCCTGGATATTTTTAAGTTTATTCTCCTCCAGGCCGGCGCCCCGGGTGTCCAAATAAATCTGGCGGATCTCCTCCTGAAGGCGGCGGACAGTCAAGCGGGGAGAACCATCGGGCCCATAACCCATTATCCTCTCAGTAGATCGGATGGCTATGAAAGCCAGGTGTCCTTTGGAGCTCCACGCAGGGCTCCTCCCCGCCCGCAGGGGAAAAGCATATTTGCCTTCCCTATCCACAAGCCATAGCTCAGTGCCCCTTTCCACCGCCAAAGCCCGTCCGTCAGGAGACCAGGCCGGGGAGGATCCGGGACCTAAGCCCAGGGGCGGTTCTCCAGGGGTCAGCAGGTACAAACCCGATCCCCCAGGGCCTTCTATATGATAAGCCAGAACAGCGCCCTCCGGGGACCAGCACAGGCCCCGGGGGCAACCCTCCCCCTCCCATATATACTGGGCCTTCTGCCAAGCCTTCTCGCCGCTGTTCAATTCCTTGAGGGGGAGGTTGAAGATCCGGAATCCATTCGGCCCCTGGCTCACGGCCAGAGTAACCTCTTGCCCCCCCGGGACGCACCGCCACCCCTAAAAACTTCTCTCCCGGTGGGGGTTTTAAGGTGGATAGGCGATAGTCCTGTTCATCTATCAGGAATAGGGACCCCTGGTGGACCACCAGAAACCCCTGTTGCCGGGGAAGGCAGGCCAGGGATGTATCCCCCTCCCCCCAGAAACAGGTTATCTCTTTCCAGCGAAAAGCCTCCAGGCTTTTATAGGATAAAATCGAAAATAACCTAACACCACCAGCAGGACCAGAGAGGCCAGCAGGGGAAAATAAAACCACGGGAACTTCTTGGCCGAAGGCCTCTCCTCAGGGCTGAAAGGGCGGAGCTCGCCCTGAAGGAAGCGCTGCCGCAGTTCTTCCCGGAGGCGGGTATTTACCGGCACCGCTTCCCGCACCTTCCTCATATGCCGGAGAAGATCCTCCAGGTCCCTTCCTGTTCCTATGGGGAGGGATACTACTTTTCTATCGTCCCTCTTCTCAAGATCATGGTCCACTTCTTCTTACCTCTTCCCTTTTATAAAATCGCTCCCGCAGGATTTTCAAAACCCGATAACGGATCATCTTCACCGCTGCGGTGGTTTTCCCCAAAATCTGAGCTATCTCAGGGAAGGTGAGCTCGGCAGCATACCGCAAAGAAATCACATCCTTCTGCTCGGGAGATAGGCACTGCAACATGGCCCTTAGCTTCTGTATCTCCTCAGAGAGGAGCAGGAGTTCCTCAGGGCCCATTTTCTCGCAGGAGATATGGGGGGAGAGCTCCTCCTGCCGGGGCTTCTGCTTTTTCTGACGCAGGTAATCCACATAGGCGTTGTGGG
>DRZV01000051.1 GCA_011375465.1 Neomoorella mulderi | reverse complement strand
CAGTGGGGGCAGATGGTCCGCACCTTCTTCACTTCCCACTCGGGGGTGCGGCTCTCCCTCCACGTCTTCTCCACCAAAGCCCCCACCGGGCATACCTGCACGCAGCTGCCGCAGAATACGCAGCCCGCCTCCTCCAGGCTCACTTCCTGCCCTTCCCGGACAGCCCCCACCCGGGCTTCGCTCCCCTTCTCCACCAAATCCAACACCCGGTAGTTCACCACTTCGGCACAAGCCCTCACGCACCGCCCGCAAACTATACACTTGTTGTAATCCCGGACAAAAAAGGCGTTATCCTCTAAAATGGGCAGGGCTTCCTCCCTACGGGCAGGCAGGGACGCCTTCTTCACCCCATACCGGTAGGCCAGGCTCTGCAGCTCGCAGTTCCCGGTACGGGGACACACCAGGCAGTCTTCGGGATGGAGGCTCAGCAGCATCTCTAAAATGTTACGCCGCATCTCCTCCAAAAGGGGCGTGTGGGTCCTCACCACCATGCCCTCCGCTACCGGCGTATTACAGGCGGTCATGGGCTTATCTGCCCCTTCTATCTCCACTATGCACAGCCGGCAGTAGCCCAAAGGCGAAAGCTTGGGATGATAGCATAGGGTGGGAATGTAGATCCCGTTTTCCCTGGCCGCCTCCAGGATGGTCATGCCTTCCCTGGCGGTTACCTTCTTGCCATTGATGGTCAAATTGATCATCCCTTAATCCCCTCCCCTGCCAAAACCATCATGCCGACCCGGTAGCAGCGCATGCACCGTTCGGCTTCGGCTTTAGCGCTGTCATAATCAAATCCCAATTCCGCCTCTCTGAAGTCCTTTATCCGCTCCGCTGGCGGCTCCTCCCTCTCCTTCTGACGAGGACGTCCACCGCAGATGCCGATCTTTTCGTTCTTGTCGTAAACCCCCACCTGCTGCAGCCAGGCCACCAGCTGATCTTCCACTGTAGGGCTGACTCTGCCGCTGGTCAGGTATTGGTGAATCGAAACCGCTGCCCGATTGCCCTGGGCCACCGCCTCTATAACGGTTCTGGCCCCCAGCACTATATCTCCTCCAGCGAAAACGCCCGGAACATTAGTGGCCAAGGTGACGGGATCGGTCACAATGGTGTTCCATTTGGAGATCTCAATAGGGGTGCCTTCCAGGAAAGAGAGATCGGCCACCTGGCCTATGGCGGGCACCAGGACATCGCAGGGCAAGAAGAACTCCGACCCCGGTACCGGCACGGGACGGCGCCTGCCGGAAGCGTCGGGTTCTCCCAGTTCCATGCGTATACATTCTACCCCCTTCAAGACGCCGTTTTCAGCTATGAGGCGGGTGGGGTTGGCCTGGAAGTGATATATAACCCCCTCTTCCTCGGCGGCGTTCACCTCGCTGACGTGGGCCGGCATCTCCGCCCGGGTCCGGCGGTAGATGAGATGCACCTCTTTAGCCCCCCACCGCAGAGCAGAACGGGCGCAGTCCATGGCCACGTTACCGCCGCCCACCACCGCCACCACTTTGCCATCCAACCGGGGGAGGTTCCCCAGATTCATATCCCGCAAAAATTTTACCCCGGGCATAAAGCCTTCGTACCCCGCGTCTTCTCCTTCCACGCCCATCTTGGCGCTCTCGTGAAGACCGGCAGCTATGAACACCGCGTCGAAATCCTTCCGGAGCTGCTCCAGGGTTACGTCTTTACCTACCCGGGTATTGAGCCTTATCTCCACTCCCAGCTCCTTCAAGGCGTCGATTTCGCCTTGGAGGATATCCTTGGGAAGGCGATAGCTGGGTATACCCACCGCCAGCATACCTCCAGCTACAGGTAAGGCTTCGAATATGGTGACCCTGTAACCGAGGCATCCCAGATGATAGGCAGCGCTTATCCCCGCGGGGCCAGCCCCGATTATGGCCACCTTTTTGTCCTGGGGGTTTACTTTTAGATCAGCTTGGATTTTCTCCGCTGGAGACCATAGGCCCTGGAAGAGGTGCTTGCCGGAGCAGCTGGGCCTCGGCCGGCGCTCTCCCATGAGCCCCTTATCTGCCAGGTAGCGCTTCAAAACCCTTATGGATATGGGCTCATCCACATTCTGCCGGCGGCAATACTCCTCGCAGGGATGCACGCACACCCTGCCCAGGACGCCTACCAGGATAAATCTCTCCTGGATTATGCGGACCCCTTCTTGATATTTGGCATCCTTCACCGCATCTATATAGCTGGGGATAGATACGTGGGCGGGACAGCGGAAAGCACAGGGAGCGATGGTGAAAGCCTTATAGCGGAGTTCTTCGGGAGATCCTCCCGTCACCACTTCGCCCGAGGCCAGAACTTTAATACCTTCCCCCCGGGACTCTTCCAGAGCGCCCCTTAGGGATTCCCCGTAGTGGTCCAGGAAATCCAGGGCAGCCTTGGCTGCTGCCTGACCCAATTCGCATAGGGAGCTGGTTCTGGCTATAGAGGCTATCTGACGCATGGTGTCCAGCTCTTCTGGAAGGGCTTCTCCTGTGGAAATCCGGTCGAAGATGTTCTGGATCACCCTGGTACCTATACGGCAGGGGATACATCGGCCGCAGGATTCCTTCTGCACTTCCCGGTAATAAGTTCTAAAAGCCTGGATCAGATCCAGCTGGGGATCAGCCACTATGAATCCATCCCAGCCGAAAAAAGCCCTGAGGCGTTCTCCATGGAAACTCTCCATCCAGGAAGGCCCTGCTTGGGGTGTGCCTCCCCTTTGGTCCAGCACCTTCCCTCCCCAACTGCTGAATACTATCT
>DRZV01000106.1 GCA_011375465.1 Neomoorella mulderi | reverse complement strand
GGAGATAATGAACCCATCTTAAGGCCTCCAGCTTCTCCATGGCCAGCAGGAAATGGGCCGTTCCGGGGGAAATGATGGGGGAGAAGACCTGGGACCCAAAGCGTACCTGGGTAACAACGCTGCCCCCCCTCTGGGCCATGCCGTGGACATCGGCCACCTTTACCTCTCCGCCCAGGGAGAAGGCGGCCCGGGCCAGAACCCTTCCTGCAGAAACGGTCCCCTGGCCTCCCACCCCAACCAACAATATGTTCTTCACATCCATTCCCTTTCCTTCCTCTTTATGGCCCCCCGAGGGCATACCTGGGCGCACAGGGAGCATCCCGTACAGAGGAGAGGGTCGATTTGGGCTTTCCCCCCTGAAGGTGCAGGGCGGGACAACCCAGCTGCAAGCACAAACCGCAACCCACGCATTCCTCCTTGCCGACGCTAAAGGGGATGTTCTCTCTCTTTTCCAGCAGCACGCAGGGGCGCCTGGCTATGATGACCGCAAGCTTGTCCTCCTTCAGGGCCTCCTCCAGGTTCTTTTTTATAGATCCCAGGTCATAGCTATCCACCACCCGTACCCATTCCACCCCCAGCCCCCTGACCGCCCTTTCCAGATCTGCCCGGGGAGCAGGCTCTCCCCTCAGGGTGAGACCTGTTCCCGGGTGGGGCTGGTGCCCTGTCATGGCGGTGGTGCCGTTGTCCAGGATTATGACCGTCCCCTGGCTTTTGTTATATACCATATCCAGGAGGCCGCTGAGGCCTGTGTGCCAGAAGGTGGAATCGCCTATAACCGCCACCGACCTCCGGGCAAACTCCCTGCCCCTGGCCTTTTCCATACCGTGCGCCATTCCCAAACTGGCCCCCATGCAGAGGCAGGTATCCATGGCCTCCAACGGAGGAAGGGCCCCTAAAGTATAACAGCCTATGTCCCCTATCACCGTCAGGTTCATCTTGTTCAACACGTAGAAGACCCCTCGATGGGGACACCCGGGGCACATGAGGGGTGGGCGGTTGGGCAGGTTTTTCTCTGGGCTCACCTCTATTTCCAGGAGTTCCCTGTTAACCAGCTCTGGGAACTCCTCCCCTATCAGGCTCCCCAAGCTCTGGGCCAGGGTCAGGGGATCCAGCTCCCCGGTGCGGGGCAGGATCTCCTTCCCCGCCACCGACAGCCCCCAGGCCCTTATCTGCTCTTCCCAAAAAGGCTCCAATTCTTCCACCACATAACAGCACTTTACCGCCCTCACAAAATTCCTTATGAGATGAAAGGGCAGGGGATAGCTCAGCCCCAGCTTCAAGGTGGAAACCCCGGGCAGGGCCTCCCTGACGTAATGATAAGCCACCCCGCCGGTAATCACCCCTACCCGGAGATCTCGCCACTCTACCCGGTTCCATGGGGTGCCCTCCGCGTAGGCCTCCAGATATCTGCGCCTTTTATCCACCCACAGGTGCCTCTCCCGGCTAAAGGCGGGGAGCATCACGTACTTGGAAGGCCTTTTCTCATAGCCCTTGAGGGGGGGCCTCCTGGGGCGAACCCCCCATTCCACCGGGCTATAGCCATGGGCCGTCCTGGTGGTGAGCCTCAAAATTACAGGAGTATCATAATCTTCACTTAATTTAAAGGCCTCCAGGACCATGTCCCTGATTTCCTGGCTGTCGGAAGGCTCCAGGCAGGGCACCTGGGCAAAGCGGGCATAGAACCTGTTGTCCTGTCCGTTCTGGGAACTGAAAAGTCCGGGATCGTCGGCAGTGACCAGGACCAGACCGCCGTTCACCCCCGTGTAGGACAGGGTCATCAAGGGGTCGGCGGCCACGTTCACCCCCACATGTTTCATGGTGGCCAAAGCCCGGGCCCCTGCCAATGAGGCTCCTGCTGCCACCTCCAGGGCCACCTTCTCATTGGGGGACCACTGCACGTGAACCCCCGGGTATTGGGCCAGCGCCTCTAAGATTTCGGTACTGGGGGTTCCGGGATACCCGGCAGCCACCTTTACCCCTGCTTCAAAAGCCCCCCGAGCCAGGGCGTGGTTGCCCATCATCAGCTCCTTCAAATAAGATGCACTCCTTTGAGTAGACAAATCTATTTTATCTTAAAAAGGAGGACAAGTCCACCTGGGGTCATTTTTCCCTCAAATCCACCACCCTCTGGGCCTTGCCCTCGCTGCGGGGCAGGCTCCGGGGTTCCACCAGTTTCACCCGGGTCTTTAACTGCAGGACGGTATAGAGCCGCTCCCTTATCCTCTCTTCTAATTCTTCCAGCTCCCGGTAGCGATCGGTGAAGAATCCCGGGTCCACCTCCACCAATACCTCCATCTCGTCCAGATAATTCCGGCGCCTTATTATTAATTGATAATGGGGAGAGGCCCCCTCTGTCTCCATCAGCACGCTTTCCACCTGGGAAGGAAAGACGTTTACCCCCCTGATTATGAGCATGTCGTCGGTACGTCCGGTGATTTTCTCCAAGCGGGCGGTGGTGCGACCACAGGGGCAGGGGTCCAGGTGCAGGGCAGATATATCCCGGGTGCGGTAGCGCAGAACCGGCACCGCTTCCTTGGTCAGGGTGGTTATCACCACTTCCCCTTTAACCCCAGGGGGACAGGGCTCTTCCGTCACGGGATCGATTATCTCCACCAGGAAGTGATCCTCAGCCACATGTTGCCCGGTCTTAAAGGGGACATTCCCCCGAAACTCCAGGGCCCATTATCTCAGATAACCCGTAGTTCTCCGTGGCCTTCAATCCCCATCGCCTCTCTATTTCTTCCAGCATCTTGCAGCTGGAGGCCTCCCCTCCAAATAGCCCCAACCTG
>DRZV01000109.1 GCA_011375465.1 Neomoorella mulderi | reverse complement strand
AGATAGCCCTCAACTCCCAGGGTGTGGCAGAAATCCAGAAGATGCTTAAAGATATGGGGGGATATATACGGGATTACAAAATCCCTAACCCCCTGGAAAAACACTGGGCCTTCGAGAGTTTGAAGTTCGTCAACCGTTGGGGGTTGATTGTGGCCGGCTATGATAATGACTGGGGGCTGGATAAACCGATCAAACCCCTCAGCTTCTACTACATGACCGCTAATGCCTTGAGGCGGGCTGCAGGCCGGGAAGACCTGGTGAGGGAGAGGTCCTCCCAGCTGGAATCCTATCTCCGGGAAGGCACCTTGACCCGGGCAGAGGCAGCCAGGCTCCTTTTGGCTTATCAAGATCCTTCAGCCCTGGCCTTAAAGGATGAGGAGGCCGTGGGGTTGGCGAAGGAAAGGGGGCTTTTGCCCACCGCCTATATGGGGAGGGATCCCCATGGGGTGGTTAAGGGGGCCGAAGCCTATTACGCCACCCGCAGGCTCTGCGAAATGCTAGCTCAAAAGTGAGGGGGGAGGTACCTTGATCTCTAAGGAAGAGGTGAAAAAGGCGGTGGAGGAGGCGGCCCGCCAGCACCAGGGCAAGCTGCCCTGCGCGGTGGCCCAGGAGATAGCCCAAAAGTTAGGAGTACCCTTGATCTGGGTGGGAGAGGCGGCCGACGAATTGAAGGTCAAGATAATCCAATGCCAATTGGGATGTTTTTAAGGGGAGATCCCTATGGATTTTTTTAAGGTGATACCCCTGGAAGAAGCCCGGAAACTGCTGCTGGACAGGTGGAAGGAGATCGAAAGGCGGAAGGAGATCCTGGGGCTGAACGAGTGCCTGGGAAGGGAGATGGCCGCGGCCGCCGTGGCTGCTGAACCGCTTCCAGCCTTTCCCCGGGCGGTTATGGACGGTTTTGCCATAAGGGCGGCGGACACCTTCGGGGCCCAGGGGGATAACCCAGCCCTATTGGAGATAAAGGGGGAGGTGAGGCCGGGGGAGGAACCTGGGATAACCTTGACTCCCGGCACGGCCATAGCTGTCTCCACCGGGAGCATGATGCCCGAGGGAGCCGATGCCGTGGTCATGGTGGAAGAGGCCGAAGTAGAAGCAGGGAAGCTGGCGGTATTCCGCCCCATACCTCCAGGGGAAAACGTGGTCAGCCCTGGGGTGGAGGTTAAGCCCGGAGAAGTGCTGCTTCCAGAGGGTACCATCATAAGGCCCGGCCATATGGGCCTGCTGGCGGCCGCAGGGGTGACCCAGGTTTCCGTGTATGAGCCCTGGCGGTTGGGAATCATAGTAACGGGCAACGAAGTAGTTCCCCCTTCCGCAAAGCCCGCTCCGGGCCAGGTGCGGGACGTGCACTCCTACACTTTAAGCTCCATGATAAGGGAGGGAGGAGGTATACCCTGCACCTACGGTATAACTCCCGATGAGCTGGAATCCATAACCCAGAGGGCTCAAAGGGCCCTGGAGGAAAATCACGGGGTTCTGATAACCGGGGGAAGTTCTGTGGGCACCCGGGATCTGACCCTTCAGGTGTTGTCCCATCTGGGGGCCGAAATCCTCTTCCACGGCCTGGCTATCCGTCCTGGAAAGCCCACGGCCGCAGCTTGGACCGGGGAGAAGCTGATCCTGGCCCTTCCCGGCAACCCTGTATCCGCCATGGTGGTGTATAAACAGCTGTTGGACCCCCTGCTGCGCTACGGCAGCTATGAACACCCTGGCCAAGGGGCCAGGGTAAAGGCCCTCCTGGCCCAGACCGTCTTTTCCCCGCCCGGGAGGCTGGATTTCATAAGGGTGGTTTTAACAAGAAATTCTGACTGCTGCGTAGCCCACCCCATACCGGGGGGATCGGGTTTAATTTCCACCATGGCCAGGGCCCATGGCCTGCTCCCCGTCCCCTTGGGGATAGAGAGGGTGGAGGAGGGTTCTTGGGTGGAGGTGGAGCTCCTGTGAGCCATCTTCTGTTCTTTATCCATGCCCTCGTTTCCATGTTGGCCATCATAAACCCCATAGGAAATCTGCCCATATTTCTGGCCTTGACTACCAACAATTCCCTAAAAGCCCAGGAAATAATAGCGAGGAGGGCCACTCTGGTGGCCTTTGTTTTTTTGACCGTATTCGCCCTTCTGGGCAATTAGCTCTTAAGTTTTTTCGGGATAACTCTGGCTGCCTCCAGGGTGGCAGGGGGGATAATCCTGTTCGGTATAGGCTACCGCATCCTGCAGGGGCAGGCCACCCACCTGACCCACGGTTTGGCCGCCCATGGTGAGGAGATAGCGGAAAGGGACGACATATCCATCGTGCCCCTGGCCATCCCCATCCTCGCTGGCCCCGGCTCCATTACCACGGTCATGCTCCTGGTGGGCGCTAAATGCCAGCCCGGTTCCATCCTCCTCACCGTGACGGCGGTGGGGGTGGTCTCCTACCTCACCTATCTGGCCTTCCGCATATTCTTATTTTATCTCCCGCCGCATGGGCCCTTTGGAGATGAACATTGTCAGCCGGGTTATGGGGCTCATACTGGCGGTGATAGCGGTACAAATGGGAATGGACGGGGTGAAGGAACTGCTCCCAGGCCTGAAATAGAGTTGTTCCTATACCCTGCCTGTGCTAAAATTATCGAAACAAACAGATCAGAAAAGGGGTAACCGTGGCTGTAAGAGCAGGTTCAGCCCTTAAAACCTGGCAAGAAGCCTTAAAGGAATTCCTGATTTCTCTAAAGAGCCGCGGATATTTCGACCGGAGGGAAGAAGAGGTCCCGACGGCCCAGGCCTTAGGCCGGGTCACCAGCCTCCCGGT
>DRZV01000006.1 GCA_011375465.1 Neomoorella mulderi | reverse complement strand
CCTATGAAAATAGTCTGTTCCCAGCCTTCTCTGCTGGAAGCTGTGTTGAAGGTCTACCGGGCTGTGCCCTCCAGCTCCCCTTTGCCCTCCCTTACGGGTATTTTATTACAAGCCCAGGAAAATATGCTCACTTTAAAGGCCACAGATCTGGACATGGGGATCATATATAGCCTTCCGGTGGAGGTGGTGGAATCGGGGGAGACGCTCATACCCGCCCGGCTCTTTGCCAATATGGTACGGCGGTTGCCCTCCACGGAGCTCTCTTTAAGCGCAGAAGGGGGCAAAGCAGTCTTGACCTATCAGAGATCCCGGGTAGAGCTGTGCCTGATGGAAGCTGCCCAGTTTCCAGCCTTTCCGGAAGTGGAAGGGGAGAGGAAGCTCCTGGTGGATCCGGAAACCTTAAAGGACGGCTTAAGGAAGGTGGGCATAGCCCTGGCCAGCGAGGATGTGAGGGGTATATTCAACGGTATATTTCTGGAAGCCCTTCCCCCCTATTATTTCAATCTGGTGGCCACCGATACCCATCGTTTGGCCTTTTACCGAGGGGAAGCTGAAGGGATCCGGGAGGAGTTCACCGCCTTGATTTTAGGCCGCTCCCTAAATGAACTGGCCCGGCTGTTGGAAAATCAGGGAGGGGTTGAGATGGTCTTCGGGGAAAACCAGGTGGTGGTATCCCAGGGATCCCTGCGGTTCTACACCCGCCTGCTGCAGGGTACTTTCCCCCACTACCGCCAGGTTATTCCAGAAAACTTCACCACCCGGGCAATTGTATCCACTTCGGATTTTCTGGAGACGGTGGAGAGGGCCATCCTCATGGCCAGGGAAGATCTGAAGGGCAAGAGCCAGGTCATCTTTCTGGATATAGGCGAAACCTTGATCATAAGGGGTGAATCCCCGGAAAGGGGTTCCCTCAACGAGGAGATAACCTGCCAGGTGGAGGGTGAGCCCCTCAAGCTCGCCCTCAACGGCCGCTATCTTCTAGAGGCCTTGAAGGTCATAGAAGAGGAAGAGGTGGAGTTTAAAGCCCTGGACCCCCTCAAACCGGTGTTGATAGGCCCTAAAGAGAAGGAAAATTATTTCTGTTTAATCCTCCCCATAAGGATAGACTCCTCCCTCTGAGGTGGGCCATGGAGAAGGAGAAGATCTATATCAAAACCCCCACCATACGCTTGGACCAGTTCTTAAAGTGGGCTGGAATAGCCCCCACCGGAGGTCAAGCCAAGAAGATGATCTTGGAGGGCAGGGTGCGGGTTAACGGAGAGGTGGAAAGGAGAAGGAGCCGGGTTCTAAAACCAGGGGACGAGGTGGAATTGGAAGGTGTCTGTTACCAGGTTGAAATGGCTGGAAGTGAAAAATTTCCGTAATTATAGCCAGCTTTTTTGGGAATGCCCTGAAGGGGTAAATGTGATCTACGGCGAAAACGGGGCGGGAAAGAGCAACCTGTTGGAATCTATTTTTTATCTGGCTTGGGGTAGATCGTTTCGCGGTTCCACCGATCAGCAGATGTTGCGATGGGATTCGGATTTTTTTCAGATCCGGGGCCATTTCCTCACCTTCTTAGGGGATACCGAGATATCCATAAGCTACTGCCCCCCCAGGAAGCTATTCCGGCTAAACGGTTTGCCCGGCCATCTGCAAGATTTTACGGGCTTGGTGCCGGTGATCGTCTTCAGCCCCCAGGACATAGCCTTGGTCAAGGGCCCGCCGGAGGGAAGGCGGGCTTTTTTAGATCACCTCCTGGCTGCCCAGGATAGCCTCTATTGCCAGAATTTAAAGGAATATCGCCGGATTTTAAAGCAGAGAAACATTCTCTTAAAAAGAATAAAACAGGGCAAAGGAGGGCTAAGGGAACTGGAACCTTGGGACGTGAAGCTCAGAGAAAAGGGCACGGCCCTGATGGAAAAAAGGGAAAAGGGTCTAAAGGCCCTTTGCCAGTTATTAGAGCCCATATATTCCCAGATGGAGCCGGGCAAAAAGCCCTCCCTCGCCTACCTGCCCAATGTGGAGGCGGATAACTGGGAAGGGGCGATGAAAAAGGCCCGGATGCAGGAACTGAAATGGGGCTACACCCTCTTGGGCCCTCACCGGGACGATTTCTCCTTCAAGATCGACAACAAGGAGGCCCGTTTCTTCGCCTCCCAAGGCCAGCAGAGGTCCATGGCCCTGGCTTTAAAATTGGCCACCCTGTCTCTATGGAAGGATCACCTCAGACGCCAGCCCCTTTTGCTATTGGATGACGTGTTTTCGGAACTGGACAGAAGGCGCCAGGAGGCTTTAGCAAGATTGATCCCCCCCTGTCAAACCTTCATCACCTCAGCGGAAAGGGAGACCCTTCCCCCTCGGCTCTTGGCCGGGGCCAGCCTCTGGAATTTGAGGGAGGGAAGACTCCGTCCCATTTGCCCCTGAAATCGCCTTGTGTTATATTTTTTGTGAGATGGGGTAGGGAGGTCTAAAATGGCAGAAAGGTATGACGCCAGCGAAATACAAGTTCTAGAAGGGCTAGAAGCGGTCCGCCGACGTCCGGGCATGTATATAGGGGACACCTCTGTCCGGGGCCTGCATCGGCTCATCTTTGAACTGGTGGACAACAGCATAGATGAGGCCTTGGCCGGTTACTGCGATCATATAGAGGTGGTCCTGGAGGAGGACGGCAGCGTCACCGTAAGGGATAACGGTCGAGGTATACCTGTGGACATCCACCAGAAGACCGGAAAGCCGGGAGTAGAAGTGGCCCTGACCATGCTCCACGCCGGGGGTAAGTTCGGGGGCAAGGGGTACAAGGTGGCGGGAGGGCTCCATGGGG
>DRZV01000123.1 GCA_011375465.1 Neomoorella mulderi | reverse complement strand
GGAGGCGAGCGACGTTGCGCTGGTTCAATGGGGGAGAACGCTTCGTAGCTGGTGGCGGGTCACCAACGGTTACACCGAAGGTGTCCATACTAAGATCAAGCTCCTTAAGCGGATAAGTTACGGTTTTCGGAACCGCGGAGTCTATGTGCGAAAGATGCTCTTAGCTTTTCTCCCCTTGGCTTGGCTGACCTCCTCTCCACACTTCTTGACCTAGAGCCCCTTCCTGCTAAAGCCCAATTTTATTTTACACTAAGGGGGGTTTTTCCATAATCATCCTGGCCATCTCTTCTGGAGTTCTGCCTGAAGCCTGAATTATGGGCACCTGGGTCTTAATGTCCTCCATCCCCAGCAGGTTTTGTTTCTGCCCCCTTATTATCAGGGCCCTGTAGGTTTCCAGCTGGGAAGGGCTCAAATCCCCCGTCTCCACCGTATCCACCTCCAGGCCCATATCCTCCAAATACCGGGCCACAGGCTCTAATCCCCTCTCCACCGCCACCTTTTTCTCCCTCATTTTCCCATCCCCTTCTTTTTTTAGCTGGGAAATATTATAACCGGGGAGGAAAAATTTATACAGAAGTGGCCCGGGAAACCTTTTTGTGCCTGGCCCTGGGGGATTTCCGGGTTTTGGCCTCCTCCGCCTTGGGGAGGAGTTCAAAATCTATCTGCCTGGCCTCCACATTTACCTTGGCTACCAGCACCTCCACTTCCTGCCCCAGGCGAAAAACCCTACCGGTATGCTCCCCCACCAAGGTCTTCAGGTCTTCTTGATAATGATAATAATCGTCCGTCAAGGTGGACACATGCACCAGGCCTTCTACAGTATTTTCCAACTCCACGAAGAAACCAAAGGGAGCCACTCCGTTTATGACGCCCTTGAAGACTTCCCCCACGTGGCGTTCCATGAACTGGACTTTCTTCATATCTAAGGCTTCCCTCTCCGCCTCCTCAGCTATCCTCTCCCTTTCCGAAGCCCGCTGGGCAGCTATGGCAGTAAAAGTTTCCAGATACTCCATCCTCTGGTCCTCCAGACTGCCCTTCTCCCACCATTCCCTGAGGATCCTGTGGACCACCAGGTCGGGATAGCGGCGTATGGGGGCGGTAAAGTGGCAGTAATGGCTGGAAGCCAGACCGAAGTGTCCCAAACACCGGTTGGCATACCGGGCATGCATCATGGAGCGCAGCATGACGGTGCTGATGACCCTTTCCTCCGGACGGCCCTGAACCGACCTGAGCACCCTCTGGAAGGCATGGGGGGTGTAGCGGCCCTGCCGGTTGGGCTTTATATGAAAGCCGAAGTGGGCCAGAAAGTTGTTCAATTCCTCCATTTTATCCGCTGCCGGCTCTTCGTGAACCCGGTACACCCCGGGCAGGCCCAAGTGGAGCAGATGCTGGGCCACCGTCTCATTGGCCGCTATCATGAACTCCTCTATGATGGATTCCGAAAGGGTGCGGCGGTGGGGTATTATGGCCACAGGCTCACCCTTTTCGTCCAGCTCCACCACAGCCTCGGGGAAATCGAAATCTATAGCACCCCTCCTCTCCCTCCTGGCCTTCAAGATGGAGGCCAGTTCTGCCATGAGATGGAAGTCAGGCAGGCCTGGCAACTCCCAGGGGGATTCCTGGTCCAGGATCTCCTGGACTTCATCATAGGTCATCCGCTTCTTGACCTGGATGACCGAAGGGAAGATTTCATAATCTTTCAGCACCCCCTCAGGGCTGAAGACCATGAGCACCGATATGGCCAACCGGTCTTCCCCCGCGTTCAGGGAGCACAGGTCCTGGGATAGGCGGGGCGGCAGCATGGGTATCACCCGATCCACAAAATATACGCTGGTACCCCGGCGGAAGGCTTCCCTATCCAAAAAGCTCCCTTCCCGCACGTAGTAGCTCACATCGGCGATATGGACCCCCAGGAGGAAATCGCCTCCGGGCAGTTTCTCTATAGAGACGGCGTCGTCCAAGTCCTTGGCGTCAGGCCCATCGATGGTGACCAGGGGCCAGGAGCGGAGATCCCTCCTTCCGGCCCATTCCCTTTCTCCCAGGGTTCCGGGCAGCTTCTCCGCTTCTTCCAGTACTTCAGGAGGGAAATCCAGGTCCAGTTCGTATTTCTTGATCACGCAGAGCACATCTATCCCCGGATCCCCCGATCTGCCCAGGACTTCTACCACTTTTCCTTCGGGCAGGCGCCGGGCTTCCGGCCACCGGGTGATCTCCACCACCACCTTATCCCCTTCTTGGGCCCCCAAGGAACAGCCCGGGGGGACGATGACGTCCTGGTGCAGCCTCACGTCGTCGGGCACCACAAAATTTACCCGCCGGCCATTGGTGAATGTTCCTACTATTTTAAAATTCTTCCTCTGAAGGATGCGGATTACTTCCCCTTCCCGGCGGGGTCCTGCGCCTCCCGGGAGCATCCGGGCCAAAACCAAATCCCCGTGCATGGCCCCGTTCAAGTGGGCAAAGCTTATATAGAGGTCCCCTTGCCCTTTATTTCTGGGCACCACGAAGGCGAAACCTTTGGGAGAAGCCTGCAAGTAACCGCACACCAGGCCCATCTTTTCGGGCAAACCGTATTTCCCTTTACGGGTCCGGACAATATAGCCTTCCTGCTCCAGGCGATCTAAGAACTCCTGAAAGGCCTCCCTGTCTTCCTGCCCCAGGGCCGCCATCAGCTCCTCGGCGGTGAGGGGTTTGTAGGAAGCTGCCTGCATGAGGCTTAAAAGTTCGTCCCTTTCCATTTTTACACCTCCTTATCTTTGATTAATACTTTAATTAATAGATATAAACTTGGTCAGCCTCATAATCCCAACTGGGCGGCTATGG
>DRZV01000052.1 GCA_011375465.1 Neomoorella mulderi | reverse complement strand
GATAACGGGCCAGCTTCAGTGGGGATGGGAAGAACTGGAATCAGAGTTTCCCGAAGACACGCCGGGGGAATGGGGGCTGTTGGCCAGCCACCTGAACCGTCTGGTTCGGACTTTAAGGCATTACCGCCAGAGGATCCAGGAGGAGAGGGCTACCCTCCAGGCCGTGCTGGACAGCCTGAGGGATGCCCTGATAGTGCTGGACCGGGAGGGAAGGGTGGTTCTCTTTAATCCAGCTGCTGCCAGCCTTTTGGGAACAGCAGAACTGGAGAGGGGAAAATACCTCCTGGAGGTGCTCCGTAGCCATGAAATCGACAAACTGCTCCAGGAGGTGCTGGCCACGGGCATGCCCTTAGAGCTGAAAGCTAGACCCTTCCCCACCACCTCCCAGATTTTTAAGATTTATGTCACCCCTATACGTAACAGCCACTTTTTAGGGGCGGTCTTGATCCTGCAGGATATCACCAATATCCGGAGGCTGGAACAGATGCGCACGGAATTTGTGGCCAATGTTTCCCATGAATTGCGCACCCCTTTAACCTCCATAAGGGGTTTTGTGGAGACGCTTTTGGACGGAGCATGGGAGGATAGGGAAATTTGCCTGCATTTTCTCGATATAATCAACCGGGAAGCGCAGCGCCTCCAGCAGTTGATAGAAGATCTGCTGCCCCTCTCCCAGCTGGAAAATCAGCCCCAGAGTATAAAGAGGGGCCAGTGCCACTTCCGTCCCGTGGCGGAGGCCATCTTGGCCACCCTGAAACCCCGGATAGAGGAGAAGGACCTCCAGGTCTCCCTCCACATCCCTCCAGATCTGCCTCCCCTGGCCATAGGGGAAAATTACTTGAGCCAGGTGCTTTTAAATCTCCTGGACAATGCGGTAAAATACACCCCTTCCGGGGGATGGATAGCCGTAAGGGCCAGACCTTTAAATAAAAAGGTTAAGGTGGAAGTGGAGGACAGCAGTATAGGTATACCCGAAGAAAGCCTTCCCAGGGTGTTCGAGCGCTTTTATAGGGTAGATAAAGCCCGTTCCCGGGAGATGGGCGGCACGGGTTTGGGCCTTTCCATAGTGAAGCATATAGTGGAGTCCCATGGGGGCAAGGTGGGGGTATCCAGCCGGTTGGGCAAGGGCAGCCTCTTCTTCTTCTTTACCTTACCTGTAGCTGCCTGAGGTGTTTTTTCCCGCCACCTTTTGAGTTATAATCTAGGGGAAGGGATTTTGTGACAAAAGGGTGAAGGGGAAGATATGCCATTGGAAGCCGATCTGCACCTCCACACCTTGGCCAGCGGCCATGCCTACAGCACCGTCAAGGAAATGGTCTTAGCCGCCAAGGAAAAAGGCCTCAAAATGATAGCCCTAACCGATCACGGCCCCCGGATGCCGGGGGGTCCGCATCTCTATCACTTCACCAATCTGGCGGCTCTCCCCCGGGTCATGGAGGGTATAGAAGTTTTACGGGGAGTAGAGGCCAATATCTTAGACGCCAACGGCACTTTAGATCTGCCGGACTCTGTCCTCCAGGACCTGGACATAGTTCTGGCCGGCCTCCACCGGGGAACAGGCTTTGACGGGGCTTCTTCTGAGGAATATACCAAAGCCGCCATAGAAGCCCTTAAACATCCCCGGGTCCATCTGATAGTCCATCCGGGCAATCCGGAATTCCCCATAGACCTGGAAAGGCTGGTCTTGGCCGCGGCGGGCCTGGGCAAGGCATTGGAGATCAACAACAGTTCCTTGAGCATAAGCCGCCCGGGGAGCCTTCCCCGCTGTCGCCAGCTGGCCCGGTTGGCCAAAAGGTATGGGGTATGGATAGCTATAAACAGCGACGCCCATGTCTACACTTCAGTAGGGGATTTTTCTAAGGGCTTGGAACTGGCTTGGGAGGCGGGAATTGGGGAAGGGCAGATACTAAACCTCACCGTCTCCCGGGTGAAGGGATATCTAAAGGGACATGGCGTTTCCCTGGATTAACGTGAGTATGGGGGGTAAGGGATCTGGCCAAGCTCAAGAGCAAATTCGTGTGTCAGGAATGCGGGTATGAGAGCCTCAGCTTTTTGGGCCGTTGCCCCCATTGCGGTTCCTGGAACAGCTTGGTGGCCGAGCCGGTAACCCCGACCCAGGTGAGGTATAGCCCCTCCTCAACTGCAAGCCAGCCTGTGCCTTTAAGGGACCTGGATTCGGCTCAAGGAGGCCGATGGGTCTCTTGCCTTAAGGAGTGGGATAGGGTTTTGGGAGAAGGGCTGGTGCCCGGTTCCCTTCTCCTCTTGGGCGGTTCTCCAGGAATTGGAAAATCTACTTTGATCCTCCAGGTGGCGGCCAGCTACGCCCGCCTTTATGGTAAAGCGCTATATGTATCGGGGGAGGAATCCCTTAGCCAGATAAAACTGCGGGGGGAACGCTTGGGGGTCTCCGGAGAAGAAATCTACCTGCTAGCAGAAATGGATGTGGAAAGGATAACGGAGGCAGCGGAGCTTTTACAGCCCAAACTGGTCATAGTGGATTCCATCCAGACAGTTTATTCCCCCAGCGTGCCCGCTTCCCCGGGAAGCGTCTCCCAGGTGAGGGAATGCACCTCCAGTTTTTTGCGGCTGGCCAAGGAAAGGGGGACCTCTATAATATTAATAGGCCATGTGACCAAAGAAGGTTATCTGGCCGGACCCCGGGTTTTAGAGCACCTGGTGGACGTGGTTTTATACCTGGAAGGGGAACGTTACCATTCCCTCCGGCTCCTGCGGGCGGTGAAAAACCGCTTTGGATCCACCCACGAGGTGGGTTTGTTCGAAATGACCTCCCAAGGGATGCGGGAGGTGGGCGATCCTTCGGAGATGTTCTTATCCCAGAGG
>DRZV01000010.1 GCA_011375465.1 Neomoorella mulderi | reverse complement strand
GAATAGGAATAGGAAAAGGAGGTGAAACCCATGCCCACCATACAGCAGCTGTTGAGGAAGCCCAGGGTGAAAGTGGCCCAGAAATCTTCCGCCCCGGCCCTGCAGGGCTGTCCCCAGAAAAGGGGTGTATGCGTGAGGGTTTATACCACCACCCCTAAGAAGCCCAACTCCGCCCTCCGGAAGGTGGCCAGGGTGCGGCTTACCAACGGTATCGAGGTTACTGCATATATACCCGGCATAGGGCATAACCTCCAAGAGCACTCGGTGGTTTTAGTCCGGGGAGGCAGAGTAAAGGATCTTCCGGGCGTAAGGTATCATATAATCAGGGGTACCCTGGACGCTGCCGGGGTGCAAAACCGTATGCAGGCCCGTTCCAAATACGGGGCGAAAAAACCCAAGAAATAAAGGGGGGATAAACATTGCCTCGAAGGGGTAGCGTTCCCCGCCGAGAAGTGCTGCCTGACCCCCTTTACGGTAGCACTAAAGTGGCAAAACTCATAAATCAGGTGATGAAAGATGGTAAGAAGACTCTGGCCCAAAGGATCTGCTACCAGGCCTTTGAGATAATAAAGCAGAGGACCGGGAGGGATCCCCTGGAGGTCTTTGAGGAGGCCTTGAAAAATGTCATGCCCGTGCTGGAGGTGAGGCCCCGCCGGGTAGGAGGGGCTATCTACCAGGTGCCGGTGGAGGTCCGTCCCGAGAGGAGGCAGACCTTGGGAATCCGCTGGCTGGTGAACTATGCCAGAGCCCGGAGCGGGAAGGGCATGGCGGAGAAGCTGGCGGCAGAGATTTTGGATGCGGCCCATAATACCGGGGGAGCGGTAAAGAAAAAAGAAGATACCCACAAGACGGCTGAGGCCAACAGGGCCTTTGCCCACTACCGGTGGTAGGCCAAGGGGGTCAGGGGCGGTACTTTAAAGTGCTGGCAACCTGATGGGAAAGGAAGGGATGAAGATGAGGGAATACCCGCTGGAGAAGACCAGGAATATAGGGATAATGGCCCATATAGACGCAGGCAAGACCACTACCACCGAAAGGATCTTATATTTCACCGGGCGTATCCATCGCATGGGAGAAGTGCATGAGGGTACAGCCACCATGGATTTTATGCCCCAGGAGCAGGAGCGGGGAATAACCATAAGCTCCGCGGCCACCACCTGTTTTTGGAAGGGGTACCGTATAAACATTATCGACACACCAGGCCACGTGGATTTTACTGCGGAGGTGGAGCGCTCCCTCCGGGTCCTGGACGGGGCCATCGCCATATTCTGCTCCGTAGGAGGCGTGGAGCCCCAGTCGGAGACCGTTTGGCGTCAGGCGGATAAATACGGTGTACCCCGGATAGCTTACATCAACAAGATGGACAGGGTGGGGGCGGATTTCTTCCGGGCCGTCAAGATGATGGAGGAAAGGCTGGGGGCCCGGCCCGTGCCCATTCAACTGCCCATAGGGGCGGAAGAAAATTTCCGGGGCATCATCGACCTGGTGCGCATGAAGGCCATTTACTATAAAGATGAGCTGGGAAGGGAATACGAGGAGGCGCCCATACCTGAAGAGATGGAGGAATTGACCCGGGAGTATAGGGAAAAGCTCCTGGAAGCGGTGGCCGAGACCGACGAAGAGCTGCTCTTGAAGTATCTGGAGGGAGAGGAGCTGACCGAGGAGGAGATAAAGAGGGGCATAAGGAAGGGCACCATTTCCGGGAAGATAGTGCCCGTGCTGTGTGGATCTTCCTTCAAGAACAAGGGGGTCCAACTCCTCCTGGACGCCATAGTGGATTACCTGCCCGCTCCCACAGATATACCCCCGGTCCAGGGCTTCCATCCGGCCACCGGAGAAGAAGACGTGCGCCATTCCAGCGACGAGGAGCCCTTTTCCGCTTTAGTTTTCAAGGTGGTCACCGATCCCTACGTGGGCAGGCTGACCTTCTTCCGGATCTATTCAGGCACCTTGAAAGCTGGATCTTATGTTTACAACTCCACCAAAGGGGTCAGAGAGCGTATAGGGAGAATTGTGAGGATGCACGCCAATCACCGGGAAGAGGTATCGGCGGCCTATGCCGGAGATATCGTGGCCGCGGTGGGGCTGAAGCACTCCACCACCGGCGATACCCTGTGCGACGAGGAGCATCCCATTATCCTGGAGGCCATGGAATTCCCCGAGCCGGTAATTTCCGTGGCCATAGAACCCAAAACCACGGCGGACCAGGAAAAGCTCAGCCTGGCCTTGCAGAAATTGGCTGAAGAGGATCCCACCTTTAAGGTCTATTCCGATCCGGAGACGGGGCAGACCATCATAGCCGGCATGGGGGAACTCCACCTGGAGATCATCGTGGATCGCCTCCTCAGGGAGTTCAAGTTGGGGGCCAGGGTGGGGAGACCCCAGGTGGCCTACAAGGAATCCATACGCCGGCCAGCCAGGGCTGAGGGCAAGTACATCCGCCAGACGGGCGGCCGCGGCCAATATGGCCACGTGGTGATAGAGGTGGAACCTCTGGGGACCGGCAAAGGCTATGAATTTATAAATAAAATCGTGGGTGGGGTCGTCCCCAAGGAGTTCATACCCGCTGTGGAGGCTGGTATAAAGGAGGCCATGGCCACCGGTGTACTGGCAGGTTATCCTGTGGTGGATGTGCGGGTCTCTCTGATCGACGGTTCCTACCATGAGGTGGACTCTTCGGAAATGGCCTTCAAAATAGCCGGGTCCATGGCCTTTAAGGAGGCAGCCCAGAAGGCTGGCCTGGTGCTTTTGGAGCCCATCATGAAGGTGGAGGTGGTGGTGCCAGCGGAGTACATGGGAGATGTCATCGGGGATCTCAATGCCAGAAGGGGTAGAATAGAGAGTATGGAACCCCGAGGAGG
>DRZV01000050.1 GCA_011375465.1 Neomoorella mulderi | reverse complement strand
TTTTTTTGTTATAATATCCACCAGGGGGATGGCTATGGAAGTGTTGAGGATCACCACCACCAGGAAACAGGAGATGCTGGACATAACTCCCCATTTGAGGGAATTAGTGAAAGAAAAGGGGTGGCGGGAAGGTATTCTCTTCCTCTTCTGCCCCCACACCACCGGGGGAATAGCCATCAATGAAAATTACGACCCCACAGTGAAAGAGGATATCCTGAACAAGCTGGAGGAACTGGTGCCCTCCAAGGGACAGTATCTACACCGGGAAGGCAATGCCCATGCCCACATCAAGTCCTGCCTGGTGGGAATCCAGCAGGCGGTGTTGGTCCATAATGGGGAGTTGGCCCTGGGGACCTGGCAGGGGGTGTTTTTCTGCGAATGGGATGGCCCGAGGCAGAGGCAGATCTGGGTGAAATTTCATGAGGATAATCGGGGGAAGCCTGAAGGGGTTTAAATTAAAAGTTCCCAAGGGTATCAGCACCCGCCCCTCTTCGGAAAAGGTGAGGAGCGCCCTCTTCAACATAATAGGTCCCCGGATAAGGGACAGCCTTTTTTTAGACCTTTTCGCCGGATCCGGGGCGGTGGGATTGGAGGCCCTGAGCCGGGGAGCCCGGAAGGCCGTCTTTGTGGAAAACAGCAGGCTGGCTTTACAGTGCCTGGAGGATAACCTGGCAAGATCGGGCTTAACCTGCCGGGGAGAGATATTACCCCTGGACGTGAGGCAGGCCCTAAGCCTTCTTCAAAAAAGAGGGGACAGGTTCGATTTTATCTTTTTAGACCCCCCTTATGGGCAGGGTTGGGCCACCTT
Source organism: Neomoorella mulderi (assembly GCA_011375465.1). Classification (GTDB taxonomy): domain Bacteria; phylum Bacillota; class DSM-521; order Neomoorellales; family Neomoorellaceae; genus SpSt-1133. Next base: position 2,099 of record DRZV01000050.1, on the reverse strand, counting down.
GATACTGCCCCGGCTGGCCTCCCTCCTATCCCCGGGAGGAGAGATAATCTGGGAAGGCGAAAGAAGGGAAGAAGTGTCTGAAGTTCAGGGGTTGAAGCTTAAAGATCGCAGGGTATACGGGGATACGGCTTTAAACTTTTATAGGCTGGAAGAGGGGGAAAGCTATGGATCTCATGGCCCTGATAGAAGAGATGGAGGAGATGATTGAGAAGAGCCCCCGGCTTCCTTTAACAGGAAAGATTTTTCTTGACAGCAGCTTGGTTCTGGACTTTTTAGACAGACTCCGCACCGCGCTACCGGAGGAGATCCAAAGGGCAGCTTCCATAAACCGGGAGAAGGAGCGGATAATAGCCGAGGCCCACCTGCAGGCCCAGGCCATCATAGCTGAGGCCGAGAGGAGGGCAGAGGATCTGGCCCAGGAGAGCGAAGTGGTTAAGCTGGCCAAAATTCAGGCAGGGGAGCTGTTAAACCGGGCCCAGAAAACCGCCGAGGAATTGAGATCCAGCGCCCTCAATTATGCCGACGGCATCCTGAGCCAGCTGGAGGCCCATCTTGCCCAGCTGTTGGCCCAGGTGCGCCAGGGGAGAAAGGAGCTGCAGGCCTATCCCTTGAAGGGTTCTAAAGAAAAGCCCTCTCAAGAGGGATGACGGTTCAGCTTTTTTATTATACTCCCTATCAGTATGCCTGCAGACCATAAAAGCAGGCTGATCTTAAAATAAGGGGCCAGGGGTTGGAAAATAGGATCCGAGGGCAGGAGGGGGGCTATCAGGAAAAAGACCTGGACTGCGGGTTTGGGGAAAAAATGGATCAGCAGGGCTGCCAGGATTCCGTGGAGGAACCGGGCCAGTATGAAAGAGGGGTCAGCCGGAGGTCCGTCCGGCTTATCACGGCCCCCACCTGGCCCATGATGGAAAGGCCGGCCCACCCCATTATGGGGCTGATGGCCATCAGCTTTTCCGGCAGAGGGGCTCCGGCCTCGCTTGCCATTTTGGTGCGCAGGGTCATCTCGAAGAAGCCGGTGGCTACAGCTGGAGCCAGCTGGGGGGAAAGGCCTCCAGCTTTTAAGATGGGGGAAAATAGGGAAACTAATAGGGGCAAGATCCTCCAGAGGGAAAGGGCCTGGAGAAAAACGCTGAAAAACACTATGTATCCTCCTATGGTGAGGAGGGTTTGAAAGGCCTGGTTCACCGCTTCCAGAAAGAGCTGTCCCAGCGGCCGGGGATCTTCTTGATGGGCCCTTTGCATGGCCTTCCAGGCCTGGGATAAAAGGTTCAGGGAAACGGGGGTAGGGGGAGAGGATGTCTCCTCCTTACCGTAAAAAAGCGCATCAGCAACCCCACCAGGAGGTTAGCCCCGTAATGGGCTCCGGCCAAGAGGGGGCCCAGGTGAGGCTGCTGTAGCATTCCCACCGCCACCGCCCCCATCATGAAGAGGGGGCTGGCATTGCTGGTGAAGCTCATCAACCGCTCGCCTTCCACCCGGGTGAGCATGCCCTTCTGGCGCAGTTGGGCTGTCAGGAGGGCGCTCACCGGCGCCCCTGTGCTGTATCCCATGGCCATCACCACCGAGCCGCTGCCGGGCACCTTGAAAAGGGGCCTCATGAGGGGCTCCAACATTACCCCTAAAAAATGGACCAGACCCAGACCCCAGAAAAGCTGGGATATAACCAGGAAGGGAAAGAGGACGAGCAGAACTATATCCCACCACGTTTCCAAGCCCCTCAGGGCTGCCTGGAAAACCGGCTGGGGGAAAGCCATCAAGGTAAAGCCCAGGGGAAAGGAGCAAAAGGGATAGAAAGAGGTTGAGGGCTTCCCGGGGGAAGACCACCAGGTAGCGCAAGGGCTTCACCCCCTGATTTAATTCCTGGGGCAATATACGCTTTTGTCTGACGATTTAGAAGGAGTTTTGCGATTGGCGCAGTAGTTTTAAATATATACACAAAGGGGGAAGGTATGGGCGATGGACTTGATGGAGAGGATCAGGGAGAAAGCTCGCCAAGATAGGAAGGTGGTGGTGCTGCCGGAAGGAACCGAGGAGCGTACGGTCCAGGCAGCTGCCCTGCTGGTGAAGGAAGGGTTGGCCTTCCCCATACTTTTAGG
>DRZV01000125.1 GCA_011375465.1 Neomoorella mulderi | reverse complement strand
CCGCGGGGATCATCTTATATCTTTCGCCCAATAGGACGTTTAAAACCGCCTGTATCCCCACCACCTGGCTGGTGGGGGTCACCAGGGGAGGATAACCCAGCTCCGCCCGGACCCTGGGTATCTCCCTCAGCACCTCCGGCAGCCGGTCCAGAGCGTTCTGCTCTTTGAGCTGGTTTACCAAATTGGTTATCATGCCGCCAGGTACCTGGTGGCTGAACACCTCCATATCGGTTATGCGGGTCACACCCCTTTCAAAACCCAGTTCCCGACGGAGGTTTTCAAAATACTCGGCTATTTCAAAGAGAAGGTCCAGATCCAGACCTGTATCATAGGGGGTGTCCTGCAAGGTCCTCACCAGGGTTTCCACCGGGGGCTGGGAGCAGCCGAAGGCTAAAGGAGCAGAAGCGGTATCCACCACATCCACTCCCACCTGGACCGCCTCCAGATAGGCCCCCAAAGCCATGCCGCCGGTGTAATGGCAGTGGAGCTGAACCGGAACCTTAAGCTTCTCTTTAAACAGCTTGACCAATTCGTAGGCCACAAAGGGGCTTAGGAGCCCCGCCATATCTTTGATGCATATGGAATCCACTCCCATCTCCTCTAATCCCTTAGCTGTCTCTAAAAAGTGCTCAATGGTGTGGACCGGGCTTATGGTGTAGACCACCGCTCCCTGTACATGGGCCCCGGCCTTTTTGGCTGCAGCTATGGGCACCTCCATGTTGCGGATATCGTTCAGGGCGTCGAAAATACGGATGATGTCCACGCCGTTGGCCACCGCCCTGGCCACAAAGGCTTCCACCACATCATCGGGATAATGCTGGTAACCCACCAGGGACTGACCCCGCAGGAGCATCTGCAAAGGGGTGTGTTTCACCCTCTTTTTGAGAGCCCGAAGCCTCTCCCAGGGGTCCTCGTCCAGATACCTTATGCATACGTCAAAGGTGGCTCCACCCCACACCTCCAGGGAGTGGTAACCAACCTGATCTATTTTATCTATGATAGGCAACATGTCACAGGTGGCCATGCGGGTGGCCCACAGGCTCTGATGCCCATCCCTCAAGGTTGTGTCGGTAATTCTCAGGCGTCCCAATCCCCTTCTCCTCCCCCTCTGTTTCCGATTTCCAGCTTTAGCTCCAGAAACCATGTAACTCCACCTATAGAAAAGCCCTGGTTTTGAACCAGAGCGTCCATCCCTTAGAACCGCCTTTGCCTTATTATATAGACTATTCCGGGAAAGCGCAACATTCCCAAGGATAAGTATACAATATATTTCCCCAACATAAATAAGGGGTGCCTTGAAAGGCACCCCTTGTCCCCATTACCTTATGGTGCGGGGGGTGTAATGGGTGTGGAGGAGTTCGTGGGATCTGTGGCTCAGAGGCTGCTCCAAGAACTCTTCGTACAGGGCCTTTATGGCCGGGTTTTGGTGGGATTTCCTTATGGGCAACCTCCTGTCCACCTCGTATATAGCCTCCATCCGCTGGCGGCGTATCTCCGTATCTGTGGGGATGGAGGAACCGCCGCCACCGATGCAGCCACCCGGACAGGCCATCACTTCCACGAAATGGTAATGAACCTCTCCCGCTAGGATCTTTTCCAACAGGTTCCTGGTATTGGCCAGCCCGTGGACCACAGCTATCTTCACTTCCGTGCCGTTTATATTGCAGGTGGCTTCTTTGACCCCCTCCAGACCCCGGCACTGGGTATATTCGAATTGGGGGAGATCCTGACCTGCCACCACGTTGGCCACCGTCCTCAGCGCCGCCTCCATCACGCCGCCCGTGGTGCCGAAAATGGCCGCGGCACCGGTGGAGATCCCCAAAGGCTCGTCGAACTGTTCCTCCGGCAAGGTGGCCAGGTTGATGTTGGCCTGTTTGAACATGCGCCCCAGCTCCCGGGAGGTCAGGACTATATCCACATCCCGGTAGCCGCTGGCCTTCATCTCCGGCCTCTGGGCCTCAAACTTCTTGGCGGTGCAGGGCATGATGGATACCACCACTATATCCTTGGGATCGATCCCCATCTTCTGGGCGTAGTAGGTCTTGGCCACCGGTCCGAACACCTGCTGGGGGAACTTGCAGCTGGAAATATTGTCGAGAAGCTGGAGATAGAAGGTCTCGGCGAACTTTATCCAGGCAGGGCAGCAGGAGGTGAACATGGGGAAGGGACCGCCCTTCTTGAGCCTCTCCAGGAACTCGTGCCCTTCTTCCATGATGGTCACATCAGTGGCAAAGTTGGTATCGAAAACCCTGTCAAATCCCAACCGCCTCAGCCCCGCCACCATCTGCCCGATAACTATGCTGCCCGGGGGCATGCCCATGGTTTCCCCCAGCTGGACCCTTACAGCAGGGGCAGTCTGGACTATCCCATGCTTCTGGGGATCGGCCAAAGCCTGCCAGACCTTGTCGGTATCGTCCTGCTCCTGGAGGGCAGCCACAGGGCATACCAGTACGCACTGGCCACACTGGACGCACTCGGTGTCAGCTAGCTTTTCCCCGAAGGCAGGGCCCACCAGGGTCTTGAAGCCCCTGAACTGGTCGGTGAGGGCGAATACGGACTGGATATTACTGCATACGGAGATGCAGCGATGGCAGATGACGCACTTCCTGGGGTCCCGCATCAGAGCCGGAGCAGAGGTATCCTTGGGGTATTCCCTTACCTCTCCCCTGTAGGTTATCTCCCTGATGCCCAGTTCCTGGGCTAAGGTCTGCAGCTCACAGTTCCGGTTCCGCACGCAGGTCAGACACTCGTTGGGGTGGTTGGCCAGGAGGAGCTCCATCAAGGTGCGCCGGGCCTCTATTACCACCGGGCTATTGGTCCTTATTTCCATGCCCTCGTTGACCGCGGTGACGCAGGCAGGCACCAGGTTCCTGGCCCCCTTGACCTCCACCACGCACATCCGGCAACCGCTAGGGGCGTTTACCCCTTCCAGGAAACAGAGGGTGGGTATTTTAATACCCAGCTGCTGGGCAGCTTTCAAT
>DRZV01000048.1 GCA_011375465.1 Neomoorella mulderi | reverse complement strand
TATTGATGACCCGAAGGGGGAACTTCTCCAGGAAGGCCGGGGTCAGGATCCTCATAAATCCTGCCAGCACCACCAGCTCCACCCCTTCCTGGAGGCAGAGCTGGGCCAGGGCCAGGTCGTATTCCTCCCGGGTAGAGAAATCGCGGGGGTTCAAAAAAAAGGTTTTAAGGCCTCTCTTCCTGGCCCTCTCCAGAGCCTGAGCCTCTGCTCGGTCGCTTATCACTATATTGATGCGGGCGGGGAGTTCTCTTTTCTCTATGGCCTCTGCTATGGCCTCCATGTTGCTCCCCCTGCCGGACACCAATATGCCTAAAGGGAGCACCTTTTCTCTACTCCTCCAGAGGTGGGACAAATTCCACCCCTCCCCGGCCCGGGATCAGTTCCCCCACCACGAAAACCTTTTCCCCGGCTGCCTCCAGGGATTCCTTTACCCGATCTAGATCCGGAGGATCCACCACCACCAACATGCCGAGGCCCATGTTGAAGGTACGTAACATTTCCCTCTCGGAGAGGCCACCCCTTTTCTTTATAAGGGAGAAGATAGGAGGTTGGGGCCAAGACCTTCTATCTAAACGCATAGTCAGGTGCTCAGGCAAAATGCGGGGAGGATTCTCCACCAGACCTCCACCGGTGACATGCACCAGGCCCCTGATCTTTTTCTCTCTGATTAGGGGAAGCAGGGCGGGTACATATATCCTGGTGGGCACCAGGAGCTCCTCCCCCAGGGTTTTCCCCAGCTCGGGGTAATACTTTTCCAGTTCCTTTCCCCCGGAGGACAGGAAAATCTTCCTCACCAGGGAGTAGCCGTTGGAGTGGAGACCGGAGGAGGCCAGGCCTAATACCAGCTGCCCTGAAGCCAGAAGATTTTTATCCAAGAGGGCCTCCCTCTCCACTACCCCTACGGCAAAACCTGCCAGGTCATATTCCCCCTCAGGATAAAACCCCGGCATTTCGGCCGTCTCCCCTCCTATAAGGGCACAGCGGGCCTGGGCACAGCCTTCGGCTATGCCGGCTACGATTTGGGCCACCTTTTCCGGCAACAGCTTTCCCATGGCTATATAGTCTAAAAAAAACAGGGGTTCAGCCCCGGGCACCAGGATATCGTTTACACACATGGCTACCAGATCAATGCCTACGGTCCGGTGGCTGTCCAGCATAAAGGCTATCTTCAGCTTGGTCCCCACCCCGTCTGTTCCGGCCACCAGCACCGGCTGACGGTAGGCCTGGAGATCCAAGGCGAAAAGGCCAGCAAACCCGCCCACCTCACCTAAAACCTCGGGTCTCCAGGTGCCCTTTGCCAGGGCTTTGATCCTCTCCACCGCTTGGGAAGCGGCCTCTATATCCACCCCTGCCTCTTTGTAGGATAACCTTCTTTCCTCCACCTTCCATCCCCCTCAATCCTCAGGATGCCGGATAGCGGCCGTCGAAGCAGGCAGTGCACAGATCCCCAGGGGAAAGCCGGTGGAAGGCCCTCCCCAGCCCCTCCAGGCTCAGATAATACAGGCTATCCGCCCCCACGTATTCCCTTATCTCCTCCGGAGAGAGGCGGGCGGCGATCAGCTCCTGGGGATCGCCGGTATTTATGCCATAGGGGCAGGGATATTTTACCGGAGGGGAGGCCAGCAAGAGATGGACCTCCTTCACCCCCGCCTGCCGCAGCATGGACACCAGATTGCGGCTGGTGGTTCCCCTCACCAGGGAATCGTCCACCAGGATCACCCTTTTGTTCTTTACTATAGAAGCTATGGGATTGAGCTTTAACCGCACGCTCAGATCCCTCATATCTTGGCTGGGCTGGATGAAAGTCCTCCCTACGTAGCGATTTTTCATGAGACCTTCGATAAAGGGCAGTCCAGCCTCTTCCGCGTAACCTGCGGCCGCGGCGATGCCCGAGTCGGGCACCGGCAGGACCAAGTCCGCCTCAGGGCGATATTCCCGAGCCAACTCCTGACCCGAGCGCCTCCTTACCCAGATGACGCTCTCCCCGTCCAGAATGCTGTCGGGCCGGGCAAAATAGATATACTCGAAGGCGCAATGGGCCCGGCGGCAGATTTCCCCTTTCATGAAAGAGGGGCCTTTATGGCCTATCACCACCACTTCCCCGGGTTCCACATCCCTCCAGAATTCCGCTCCTACCGTGTCCAGGGCGCAGGATTCAGAGGCTAAAACCCAGCCCTGGCCTATCCTGCCCAGGCACAGGGGACGAAAGCCGAAGGGATCCCTCATGGCAGCCAATTCCCGTTCCGTCATGACCAAAAGGGAATAGCCCCCCTTTAAAACCTTCTGGCAGGCCAGGAGGGCCTCCCCCAAAGGCCGCTGATTATGCCTGGCTATAAAATTGGCGATCAATTCGCTGTCGGTGGTGGTCTGGAATATCACCCCGGACCGCCCCAGCTCTTGCCGTAGTTGGGTGCTGTTGAGCAGGCGGCCGTTATGGGCGATGGCCATCATCCTATGAAGATAGCGGAAGACGAGGGGTTGGGTGTTCATGGGGATATTTTCCTCTTTAGGGGCATAGCGGGTATGGCCCACGGCTATATGTCCCTGTAGCGATTCTAAGCTTTCCCGGTTAAATACTTCAGCCACCCATCCCATCCCCTTTTCCACCCGGATGGATTGGCCGTCGGCCACGGCTATACCTGCGCTCTCCTGCCCCCGGTGCTGGAGGGCGAAAAGGCCGTAGTAGGTCAAACGGGCCACCGGTTGGCCGGGACCATAAAAGCCGAAGAGGCCGCAGGCCTCCTGCCAGGCCTTGGATCCAGACCCTTTTAAATCTCCATAAGGCAAGGCAAAGCTTCCCTCCATGCCCTCTCCATCTCCTCGAAGGACAGTTCCAGTAGAGCCCTGCGGGCAGTCCAGATGGCCAGATTTTTGCCTCCGGTGGAGCCCAGGATATTCACCTCTACCCCCTGGTGCCGGGCCAGCCGCATCACCTCTTCCACCCTGACCGGCTCCACAGCCAGAAGAACCCGGGATTGGCTTTCGCCGAAGAGGAAGGCGTCCGGCCGGACG
>DRZV01000046.1 GCA_011375465.1 Neomoorella mulderi | reverse complement strand
AGGATATTCACCTCTACCCCCTGGTGCCGGGCCAGCCGCATCACCTCTTCCACCCTGACCGGCTCCACAGCCAGAAGAACCCGGGATTGGCTTTCGCCGAAGAGGAAGGCGTCCGGCCGGACGGCCTCGGGCAATTCCACCCGCGCTCCCCATCCTCCCAGGAGCACCCCTTCCGCCAGGGCCAGGGCCAAACCTCCCTCAGAGCAGTCTTGGGCCCACTTCACCCATCCGCGTCTTATCATCTCCCTCACCGTTTCCTGGAGGATCTTCTCCTTGGTCAAATCCAGTTGGGGAGGAAGACCACCCACCATCCCGTGGACCACTTTTACATACTCGCTTCCCCCCAACTCTGGCAGGGTTTCCCCCAGGAGGATGATCACCCAATCAGGGGCCGTAAATCCGGGGGAAGGGATTTTCCCCTCATCCTCCACCAGGCCCACCATTCCCACTATGGGTGTGGGATATACCGCCCCCTGGGGGCTCTCATTATAAAAGCTTACATTACCGCCGGTTACGGGGATGTCCAGAACCCGGCAGGCCTGGCTCATACCCAAAATCACGTGGTAAAACTGCCAGGCGGTTTCCGGTTTCTCCGGGTTACCGAAGTTGAGGCAATTGGTCAAACCCAGGGGTTTAGCCCCTACACAGGCCAGGTTGCGGGCGGCCTCTGCTACCGCTATAGCCCCTCCCCTTTCGGGATCCAAATAACAGTAAAGGCTGTTTCCGTCCACCGTGACGGCCAAGGCCCTCTGGCTCTTGAGCTTTATGAGGCCTGGCCCTGCTCCAGGACCCCTGAGGACCCAGGGATTTTCCCAGTTAAAGTGCCTGTAGAGCCATTCCCGGCTGGCCAAGTTGGGGGAAGCCAGGAGCTTTAAAAACGCCTCTCGGTAATCCTGGGGTTCGGGAAGGGAGGCGAGGCTCACCTGGGGGATCTGTTTTAAATAACCGGGAGCCTCCCTTTCCACTTGGTAAACAGGGCACTGTTCGGTCAAGGCCTTTACCGGCACTTCCGCCAGGATTTTCTCCCCCTCTTTCACCCTCAGAAGGCCGTCGGGGGTAATCCTTCCCACGACGGCTGCCGACAAATTCCATCGGCGGCAGATCTTTAAAACTTCTCCTTCCTTCCCCCTTTGGGGCACCACCAGCATCCGCTCCTGGCTTTCGGAGAGCATGATCTCATAGGGGGTCATGTTCTCTTCCTTCAGAGGTACTTGGGAAATATCCACCTCAGCTCCGCTACCTCCCCGGGCGGCCATTTCTGCCGCTGCGCTGGTAAGCCCAGCTGCCCCCAGATCCTGAACAGCCTCCAGCAGGCCTTTTTCCGCCAGCTCCAAACAAGCCCCCATAAGCAGTTTGCCCTTTACTGCATCTCCCTGGGGTGTGGCCCCTTCTCCCATAACACCTTCCCCTAATTCCTGGGAGGCAAAGGCTGCCCCCTGCACTCCCTCCCTGCCGGTCTTGGCCCCGATCAGAACCAAAGAGGCCCCTGGAGTTCTGGCCCTGCCCCTCTGGATTTTCCCCGGGGAGAGGAGGCCTACGGCCATGGCGTTGACCAAGGGGTTTCCCTGGTAGCAGGGTTCAAAATATATTTCTCCTCCTAAGGAAGGTATGCCGGCGCAATTGCCGTAGTAAGCCAGACCAGCCACGATGTTTTCCAAAAGATGGCGATTGCGGGGATTGTCCAGAGGACCCAGCCTTAAGGAATTAAGCAGGGCCACAGGCCGGGCCCCCATGGCCAGGATGTCCCTTATGATGCCTCCTACTCCGGTGGCTGCCCCTTGGAAGGGGGAAACGGCCGAAGGATGGTTGTGGCTCTCTATCTTGAAAGCCACCGCCTCCCCTTGACCCAGATCTATTACCCCGGCGTTTTCCCCCGGACCCTGCAATACCCAGGGGGCTTCAGTGGGAAACATTTTGAGGTAAGGCCGGGAGTGCTTATAACCGCAGTGTTCCGACCAGAGGGCAGCGAACATGCCCAACTCCAAAAGATTGGGTTCCCGGCCCAATAGGCCTTTTATCGATCTATATTCTTCTTCCTTCAGGCCCACTTCCCGATAAACCGGAGAATCCATTTTTCTTATCCTCCCATCTATGTACCGGCCTTCTTTTCTTCTAGATAATTTTTCCAGCCCACTTCTTTTAAATGAGCGTCCTTCTTCAGTAGCCCTCTCCTCATGTCTTCCCGGTACTCCTTCAACCTGGCCCGGAGCCGTTCCTCCTGTAAGGCCAAAATCTCCACCGCCAGGAGGGCGGCATTGGCAGCCCCATCTACAGCCACTGTGGCCACGGGGATTCCCCGGGGCATCTGGACTATAGAGTAGAGGGCGTCTACCCCATGGAGGGGAGAGGTGGACAGAGGGACCCCGATGACCGGAAGCGGGGTACAGGCGGCCAGGACCCCGGGGAGGTGGGCCGCCCCTCCGGCACCCGCTATGATCACCTTTATGTCCTGGGAAGCCGCCTTCCGGGCATATTCTTCTACTGCCTCCAGAGCCCGGTGGGCAGAGAGGATCCTCATCTCGTAGGGGACTTGAAAATCTTCCAGCACAGATGCAGCCTGGGCCATAATCTTAAGATCCGTATCGCTGCCCATGATTATGGCTACCTTGGCCATGACCTACCCCCTCGCAATTAAATAAACCCAGGATACGGCCCAAACAAACCCTGCCCTGGGTTCTTCCCTTATCGCCCTTTCCTGAAGTACAATTCAATCTTATCAGAGGGGGCTCCCCCTGTCAACAAATCCCGGAATCTTGTGATCTCCAGGATAATAATCTATACTCAAAGGGAGATACAGGAAGGAAGGGCTACCAGCAGTTGAAAATATAATTGACCTAAAATATTTCCATGAAACTCAGCCAATGGGCTAAGCGGCGGAAGAAGGCATTCCCTTCCTCGGAAGCGAAAACCAAGCTCCGGGAAGCGAGAAATGTAAAGGCCAACCGCACGACCGAGACATAAACGCTGCAAAGAATCTGCTCAAATTCGCCTTGGCCGCGGGCTGATGCGGCCCTACCGCGAGT
>DRZV01000082.1 GCA_011375465.1 Neomoorella mulderi | reverse complement strand
TTGGACAGCAATGTGCTCCTGAGCGACCCTAAGGCCATCTACGCCTTTCCCGGAGCAGAGGTGGTGATCCCAGGGGTGGTGATAGAAGAAATAGACGAAAAATACAGCCCGGATACCACGGGATATAACGCCCGGGAGGTGGCCCGGATCCTGGACAGCTTCCGCAGCCACAACGGGCTCCGGGGCCAGGTGGCTCTGGAGAACGGTTCTATCCTGCGGGTGGAGTTAAACCACAGGTCCCTGGACTGCCTCAGGGATTTCTTCCCCGAAGTGAACAACGATAACCGGCTTCTGGCGGTGGCTCTGAACCTGCAGCGGGAAGCCCAGAAGAAAAACCCCCCAGGACAAGTCATACTGGTATCCCAGGACGCCATGGTGAGAATCAAAGCCGACGCCTTGGGGCTGGCCTCGGAAGATTATTGCTGTTCCGAAGCCAGAATAACCCCCACCGGTTACCAGGGCTTTGTGGAAGTGGAGGGGGAGGCCCAGTGGGTAAACAGGCTCTACTGTGAAGGGGCTTTGTCCAGGGAATGCCTCCAGGGGATTTCCCTTTATCCCAATCAATACGTAATATTAAAGGTCTATGGATCCTCCCAATCCGCCATAGCCAGATACGACAAGGAGCGGGATTCCCTCCTGCCTCTCCGACCTCTTTTTCCAGCATATGGGGAGTAACCCCCAGGAATGTCCAACAGAAGATCGCCCTGGACCTGTTGCTGGACAAGGAGGTCCCTTTAGTGACCATCACCGGGAGGGCGGGCAGGCCGGGATCTGGGATACCTTTCCGGCAACAAGGAGGAAAAACTGCGGCCCTGGATGCAGCCCATATACGACAATCTGGAATTTCTCTTCTCCCAGCGCAAGGGCACCCTGGAGGAGGTCTTGGCCGGGCTCAAGAACGTGGAGATAGAGGCCCTCACCTGTATAAGGGGGCGCACCTTGCCCCACCAATACATCATCATAGACGAGGCCCAGAACCTCACCCGCCATGAGGTGAAGACCATCGTCTCCCGGGTGGGGGAAAACAGCAAGATAGTCCTTCTGGGGGATCCCGAGCAGATAGACCATCCCTATCTGGACTCCCGCACCAACGGGCTGACATATCTGGTGGAAAAGTTTAAAGACCAGCCCCTGGCTGGTCACGTACATTTGATAAAGGGGGAGCGTTCCCGCCTGGCCCACCTGGCGGTGGAGATACTCTAACCTGGGGACGTCAACAAAATCCTGTCCTCCAGGCTATTCCTGCTGGCCTGCTCAAACATTTCCAGCAGGTGGGACACCTTCAATTGGGAACGCAACGGATCGGAAATGTCCAGGATTATCCTACCCTCGTGCATCATCAGGGTTCGATGGCCGTACCTCAGGGCCTGATCCATGTTGTGGGTGACCATAAGGGCTGTGAGCTGGTGCTGGGATATGACCCTTTGGGTGAGTTCCATGACCACCTTGGCGGTGCGGGGATCTAAGGCGGCAGTGTGTTCGTCCAACAGGAGGAGCTTGGGTTTTGTGAGGGTGGCCATGAGCACGGCCAAGGCCTGCCGCTGTCCCCCAGATAGCAACCCTACCTTATCCCTAATCCGGTCTTCCAAACCCAGCCCCAGCTGGGCCAGCTGCTCCTTAAAATACCGCCGCTCCTCCGGTGTAATGCCCCACCTTAAGGCACGCCTCTTCCCCCGGCGCATGGCCAAGGCCAGATTCTCCTCTACCGTCATGGAAGCTGCCGTTCCCCTGGTGGGATCCTGGAATACCCTGCCGATAAAGGCAGCCCTCCTATACTCCGGCCAAGAGCTGATATCCTGTCCTTTTAGAAAAATAGCCCCTTCTTCTATGCTGTAAACACCCGCTATCACGTTTAACAGGGTGGACTTGCCCGCGCCGTTGCTGCCTATAATGGTAACCACCTGGCCCTGGGGGACCTCCAAGGACACCTGCCGAAGGGCCACCCTCTCGTCAGGGCCCCCGGGATTAAAAATTTTGGTTACGCGGTGTAACTTTAACATCGCCTGCACCCCTCAGAGGAGAAAAACCTAAACGATTGCGCACCAAAGGCAGGGCCAAAGCAGCCACCACCATCAGGGAAGTGAAAAGCTTCAGATCTGTGGGGGACAATCCCAGTTGAAGGACCAGGCTGATGATGGATCGATAAATGAGGGATCCGATTATGGCGGAAGCCATGGCCCGGATAAGGGTCTGGGTGCCCACCAGGGTTTCCCCTATTATGATGGAAGCCAGCCCGGCTACTATCATGCCTATACCCATGCCTATATCGGCAAAGCCCTGATATTGCCCCACCAAACTGCCGGAAAAGGCGATAAGGCCGTTGCCCAAGGCGAGGCCCACCAGCTTAGTATAATCGGTATTCACCCCTAAACTCCGGATCATCTGCTCGTTGTCCCCGGTGGCCCGCAGGGCCATCCCCAGCTCGGTACACAGGAAGAGGTAAACCGCCAGGAATACAGCCGCAAAAAGCAGGACCGCCAGCAGGAGGGTTCCCCAAGGATCGGGGATAAAACCCTTTATGCCGGTAAAAATGGTTTCCCTGCGCAGCAGGGAGACGTTGGCCTGCCCCATTATCCTGAGATTTACGGAATAGAGGCCTATCATGGTCAAAATGCCGGACAGAAGGGGCGTCACCTTCAGCTGGGTATGGAGGAGCCCGGTGACCAGGCCAGCCATGGCCCCGCAGATAAAGGCCATGGCCAGCCCCCACCAAGGATCATAACCCATGAGAATGGCTTTGGCTGCCACTGCGGCCCCCAAAGTGAAGGATCCGTCTATAGTAAGATCGGGATAATTCAGGACCCTGAAGGTTAGATAGATACCCAAGACCATGGCTCCAAAGAGAAACCCCTGCTCCAGGGCCCCTAACCAAATATTCAAGGACGATCCGCCCTCCAGGCTATTCTATGATTTTGGAGGCCTTCTTCTTCAACTCGTCGGGTATAGCTATACCCAGCTTTTTAGCAGCCTTCTCGTTTATCACCAGGTTCAAATCTTTCTGCCTTTCTATGGGCATATTTTGGGGCTTCTCACCCTTTAATACCCGCAAGGCCATTTCCCCTGTCTG
>DRZV01000083.1 GCA_011375465.1 Neomoorella mulderi | reverse complement strand
CCTTTACCTTTGGAGGTGAGGGAGAAGCTCTACCCCCTCCCTCTAAGGGTCACCGTTTCTCGCCTAGAAACTTTTGCCGCTTGCCCTTTCCGCTTCTTCCTCACCTACGGCTTAAAATTGCGGGAGCGGGAGATCCACCGTATCGACCCGGCGGGTTTGGGCCAATTTTATCACGAAGCTTTAAAAAATTTTGTGGTGAGATTGCAGGAAAAAGGCAAGGACTGGGGGGAGATGGAGGAAGAGGAGTGCTGGGCTTTGATGCAAGGGGTGATAGAGGAACTGGCCCCCCGACTGCAGTACCACATTTTTAACCTCAGCGCCCGCCACCGGTACCTGAAATCGTGCTTGGAAAAGATTTTGGCCCGGGCCTTAAAGGTTTGGCACCAGCACGCCCGGCGGGGAAGTTTTCGGCCCTGGTGGGTGGAGGCGGAATTCAGCCCCAAGGGAGGGCCCCTGCCCCCTCTGGAGCTGCAGACTCCTTCCGGCCTCATCCTGTCCCTGGAGGGCCGGGTGGACAGGATAGATGGGGTGGAGCACCGGGACAAGATATACCTGCGGGTTATAGATTACAAGAGCAACCCCACCGATTTAGATCTGGTGAGGATTTACCACGCCCTTTCCCTGCAATTGCCCCTCTACTTGGCGGCAGCCCGGGAAGGGGTGAGGCAGCTGCGGGGCAAGGAGGTGGAGGCCGCCGGGATCCTCTACCTGCCCATCCAGACCCCCCTTATAAAAAGAAAGGCCCCCGTTACCCCCCAGGAGGCGGAAAACTTGAGGAAAGAGGTGCTGAGGGCCAGAGGCCTGTTCCTCCACGATCTGGAAGTTTTGAGGTTGATGGACAGGGAACTGGAGAAGGGGGATCTCCTGCCCATCCGGGTAAAGAAGGACGGAACCCTGCATTCCAGGTCGCCGGTGGTGGAAAGGGATAAAATGAAAAAGATGCTGGACTGGGCTTGCAGCCAGGCCCGGGTACTGGGGGAGAAGATCTTGGAAGGAGAGGTGGCTCCCCGTCCTTACCGCCTGGGGAGGGAGAAGCCCTGCGATACCTGCCCCTATGGGTCGGTCTGCGGCCTGGATCCCCTTCTCCCAGGGGTGGAATGGCGTGCCCTGGAGCCGCTGACCCCGGAGGAAGTATGGGAGCGGCTGCTGCAGGAGGGAGGAGGATGAACTGGACCGAGGAACAGAGACAGGCCATTTTTCTCAAAGGTAAGAACGTCCTGGTCACCGCCGCGGCCGGGGCAGGGAAGACCTCAGTGCTGGTGGAAAGGGTGGTCCAGCACCTGCTGGATCCCCAATCCCCCACCGGCCTGGAAAACCTCCTGGTGGTCACCTTTACCGACAGCGCAGCCCAGGAAATGCGCCAGCGGATAGCCGGGGTCCTGGAGGAGCAGCTGGCCCGGAGGCCGGAGGATCCTTTCCTGCGGCGGCAGCTGCTGCTCCTGCCCCGGGCCCCCATAAGCACCCTCCATTCCTTCTGCTTGAGGTTGGTGAAACGCTATTTTTACCGGCTGGGGTTAGACCCTGGCTTCAGGGTCATGTCCGAGGGGGAGGCTGATCTTCTCCAGGTGGAGGTCATGGAAAATCTGCTGGAAGAGCGCTTTGCCCAGGCAGATCCTTCTGACCCCTTTTTCCACCTGGTGGAGGCCTCGGGTCCCAGGTTGGAAGAAAAGATCATAGACCTGGTGCTCAAGGTCTGGTCTTTTGGCAAGAGCCTCCCCTGGCCCCAAGTCTGGTGGGACCAGGCCCTTGAGGGCCATACGTGGCCTCCGGGAGGTCTGAAATCCTTTTCCTGGTTTAAAGATCTCTGGCACCAGGTGAAGCTGGGGCTGGAAGAGGCGGAGTTTTACCTGAATCAAGCCCTACAGCTGGCTGCCCAACCAGGAGGGCCGGGGTCCTATCTCCCCCTTTTGGAGGAGGAGGGGAAAAGGCTGCGGCATATCAGGGATCTCTGGGAAAAATCCCCTTCAGAAGGGATACTTGCAGCCCTCAATAATTTCAGCTTCGACCGCCTTCCCCCTGCGGGCCAAGGGGTCATAGAAGAAGTGAAAAAGGAGGTTCAGGATCTCCGGGATCAGGCCAAGGCCCTTATAAAGGAGATAGGGAAAACCCTGTGCCGGGAGGAGGAATTGATAAAAAAAGAACTGCAGGGAGCGGCCTTCCTGGGCCAGGCCTGCATAGACCTGGTGAAGCGTTTCGAGGCGGATTACGAGAGGGAAAAGAGGCGCAGGGCCCTGGTGGATTTCAGCGATCTGGAGCATCTGGCCTTTAGGCTGCTGCAGGCAGAAGAGGCACCTCCAGGGGAGCTGCGGCCCTCCCCCTTGGCCCAGGAGATGCGGGACCGCTTCCAAGAGGTGCTGGTGGACGAGTACCAGGACATAAATCCCCTTCAGGATGCCCTCCTCCACCTCTTATCCCGGCAAGGGGAAGACAGCCCCAACCTCTTCTTGGTGGGGGACGTCAAGCAGAGCATCTACCGCTTTCGCTTGGCCTGCCCTCAGCTTTTCCTGGAAAAGCGGAAAAACTGCTCCCACCTCCAAGGCTGTTGTGTCCCTTTGCGGGATAATTTCCGCAGCCGTCCGGGGATTATCCACGGGGTGAATTTTCTCTTCCAGCAGCTGTTCTCCCCCTGCCTGGGGGGGATAGAATACGGGGAGGAAGAGGCCCTGAAGCCTTCAGCCTCTTATCCCCCCCATCCTGCTGCTCCTTCCCCGGAAGTGGAATTTTACCTCCTGGAATCTGAAGGAGGAGAGGAGGACTTCACCCCCATAGAGAGGGAGGCCAGGTTTATCGCCCGGCGGATAAAGAAGATGGTGGAAAGCGAAGAGTTCCATGTATGGGATAAAGGGCTGGGGACCTATAGGCCGGTGGAATACAGGGACGTGGCCCTCCTCCTCAGGGCTCCCCAGGACAGGGCGGCGGTGGTGGTGGAAAAGCTCCAGCAGGAAGGGGTGCCTGTTTACGCCCAGCTGAGCCGGGGGTATTTTTCTTCGGTAGAGGTGGAGACCGTCCTCTCTCTGCTGAGGCTTGTGGATAATCCTCGGCAGGATATTCCCCTGGCAGCGGTTCTCCGCTCCCCTATCGTGGGGCT
>DRZV01000110.1 GCA_011375465.1 Neomoorella mulderi | reverse complement strand
GCCTTATTGTGGATCCGGAGGGCGTGGTGGTGGTGGAGGGGGACGAGGCTTCTGAGATCATCCTCTACGCGGATTTAAGGTAAAAGGCTGGGGGAACTAAAAATAGGGGGATTTATCTTGAAGAAAAACCCGGAATTGGAGGCCTATCTAAAAAAATACGCCCCTTATTTTTCCCATCTGGATAAGCTCTTCTGGCCAGAAGGGCTGACCGAGCTGGACGTGATCAAATATTATCTGGACATGTCCCCCTATCTTTTACCCCTCCTCCAGGATCGCCCCTTTGTCATGAAGCGCTATCCCGACGGCATCCAGGGGGAACACTTCTATCAAAAGGAAGCCCCTCCCCACACTCCCCCTTGGGTTCACACCTGGCCTGTAATACCATCGGGGGAGCAAGAAAACGGTCAATTATGTGCTGTGCAATGATGCCCCCACCCTTGGCCTGGCTGGTCCACCTGGGGTGTCTGGAAATCCACGCCTGGCTCTCCCGCAAAGATACGCTGGAGTATCCCGACTTTGCGGTGGTGGACCTGGACCCCGCTGAGGGAACCCCTTTCCCTCAGGTCATAGAGGTGGCCCTACTTGTACATGAGGTCTTAAAACAACTGGGCCTCAAGGGTTATCCCAAAACCTCTGGGTCCCGGGGAATGCATGTGTTCACCCCCATATATCCCTGGTGGACCTTTAAGGAAGTGATCTCGGCTGTTAAAGCGCTGGCCCAGATGGTGGTGAGGTCCTATCCCCGGGGAGCTACCCTAAAGCATAATGTGGAGAGGCGACGGGGCAAGGTCTATCTGGATTACCTGCAAAACGTTAGGGGCAGGTCCATGGCCTTTCTCTATAGCCTCCGGGCTTTGCCGGGAGCCCCGGTTTCCACTCCTCTCTCCTGGGAAGAGGTAAAGGCGGGAAGGTTTGAACCCCTCAGCTTCAATTACTACAATATCAAGGAAAGAATGGCAACCATAGGAGACCTGTGGTCCTCCATCCAGGAAGCTCCCCAGAGCCTGGATCCCCTATTAAACTTCTTATTGAAGGAGAGAAAAGCATGAGGCCCATGTGGAAAGGGATTATCAGTTTTGGTCTGGTAAATGTACCGGTAAGGCTCTATAAAGCCACTGAGGAAAGCGATATCCGCTTCCGCTACCTGCATGCTTCCTGTATGACCCCCATCGAGTATAAGAAATACTGTCCCAATTGCCAGAGGGAAGTTCCTCAGGAAGAGATAGTCAGGGGTTATGAATACGAAAAGGGTAAATTCGTAATAATAAAGGACGAGGAATTGGAAGCCCTCCCCAGGGGAGAAGGGCACAGGATCAGGATTTTGGATTTCGTGGCCTTGGAAGAGATAGATCCTATATATTTCAACAACACTTATTGGAGAGATGGGGGAGAAGGCCTATGCCCTCTTGAGGCAGGCCATGCTGGATGCGGGAAAGGTAGCCATAGCTCAAGCCAGCTTGTGGGGAAGGGATTTTCTGGCAGCCATTCGGGCCACCCAGCGGGCCCTTCTTCTCCATACCATGTTCTATCAATACCAGATCCGCTCCCTGGAAGACATCCCTGAGCTTAACTCTAAAACCCAAATAGAGGAAAGGGAATTGGCTTTAGCCCGGGAACTCATAGAACATTTATCTTCCCCCTTCGAGCCTGAGAAATACAGCGACGCCTACCGAGAAGCCCTGGAGAAACTTGTAGCCAAGAAGATAGCTGGGGAAGAGGTGGCGGTACCCCGCCAGAGCCGGCAGCTAAAGTGGTTGACCTCATGGAAGCCCTGAAGGCCAGCCTGGAAGCCACTAAAAGGAAGAAGCTGGAGGCTCCCGGTGGTAGGGCGAAAAAGACCTCTGTAAGAAGGATGGCCTTTTATGGAAGGCATCGAGCTCCCCTTTTTAAAGCTGCGCCCCATGTTGGCGGTTTCCAGTCCTCCCTTCGATTCCCCCCGCTTCATCTCTGAGGTGAAGTGGGACGGTTATCGTGCTTTAGCCTTCTTAGATGGAAAGACCCGTCTGCAATCCCGCAATCTCATGGACATAACCCCCCTTTTCCCTGAAATGGGGAGACTGCACCTCCAGGTGGAAGGTCAGCCGGCGGTGCTGGACGGAGAGAGAGTAGCGGTGGATCGCGAGGGAAAACCCTCCTTCAGCCTGCTCCAAACCCAGGGGGGGCTTAGGGCTCCCAGACCCGACGCGCCTTTGTTGTTCGTGGCCTTTGATATCCTTTATCACAAGGGCCAAGACATCATGGCCTGGCCCTTGCGGGAAAGGAAGCGCCTGCTGCAGGAAGCGGTAACTCCCGGGGAGAGGCTTTTGCTTTCGGAGTTCATAGAGGGGGAAGGGAAGGCCTTTTGGAAAGCCTGCAGAGTCCAGGGTTTGGAAGGGATCATGGCCAAGGCCAAAGAGAGCCCCTATCTTCCTGGTGTCCGTTCCCGCCACTGGCGCAAGATCCGGGCTTTTTATCAGGGAGAGTTCTTTATCGTAGGGTATGAACCGGGTCGGGGAAGGCGCCTCCTGGGTTCCCTCATCCTGGCGGAGAAGGTGGGGGAAAGGTGGGAGTACAGGGGTAAGGTGGGCACGGGTTTTACCCTGACAGAGGAAAGGAGGCTTCTTGAATGCCTGAGGCCCCTGGAAACCCCTTCCTCGCCTTTCCTCGGAGAAAAAATAGAGGACCTCAGGGATCCCCGTTGGGTTAAACCTCTTCTTTCCTGTAGGGTAGATTACCGGGAGAAGACCCCGGAAGGCCGCCTGCGCCATCCCGTCTACCGGGGCTTGATTTCTTGATCATTTTCCAGCCGAATTTTCCTGGTAATTGTAGATCAGCTCAGCTATATGGGCTATGGTGTTGAATCCCCTATCCGGATCGGGTACTTCCCTGGAGAGCACAGCTAGGATGAAGGGGCGGGAACCAAAGACTGCCCCCACGTCTGCCGGGCTGCCCCAGATAAAACCTTCCTTATGGACCACGGTTACCCTTTCCGGCACTCCCCGGGGTATGCCCTCGTTATATATGGTATGGGCCAGGTCGTCCAAGAACCGGCGGCCGTCGGGAGATTTTTGGGCAAAGTCCAAGGCAGCTTTGAGGTAGAGGCCCATATCCCTTGC
>DRZV01000128.1 GCA_011375465.1 Neomoorella mulderi | reverse complement strand
TTCGTGTCGGGTACGAAAGGGGGGATAAAGTGCGCTTGAGCGGCAAATTGGTGGAAAACTTCATCGAGGGGCGCCATCTGGAACTGGAGACCCGGGAAGGTAGCTATGTGGTCCTGCCGGCCAACCCCCAGGTAGCTCAGGAACTGGAAAGGCATTTAGGCCAAGAGGCGATCTTGGAGGGAACCATATTCCACGAACCCAATATTTATATGCGGGGCCCCCTATTCCGGGTACAGGCCCTCTGGCCGAGGGAAATTCTTGATTAAAGGGGACCTGAGGTGTCCTGGGAACCAAGTAACGGGTGCCACCAGGGCGGACCGGTTTCCCCTGGTCGATTTTTCAATCAAAGAGCAATGAGCCAGGGAGGGTGATGGGGTGGCCACTTACGATGATTTTCAAAAATTGGACATCCGGGTGGGCAGGATAATAGAGGTGGAGGAATTCCCCGAGGCCCGAAAGCCAGCCTATAAACTGAAGATAGATTTTGGGGAGTTGGGGATAAAAACCTCCAGCGCCCAGCTCACCGGGCTTTATACTAAAGAGGATCTTAAGGGCAGGCTGGTGGTGGCGGTGGTCAATTTCCCTCCCAAGAGGATAGCCGGTTTTGAGTCCCAGGTTCTGGTGCTGGGGGTGGACGACGAGCAGGGCAGGGTGGTGTTGCTGCAGCCGGAAAGGGAGGTGGAGGTGGGGAAGAAGGTATATTAAGGGCTTTCTTTTTGGACCCTTTTCCAGGAACCCGCCTTGGAATTTACCCCCATTATGGATCCTGGCGGGCTCTGACAGAGACAATGCCCGAGGGGGAAGCGGATCAAAACCACCTGGAGGTTGGAAAGATGAGATTTTTTAACCTTACTCTTCTGGCGTTTTTCCTCCTGGTTCTGCTGTTTTTGCCCACTGTCTGGGCTGGGGATAAGGATTTTTACCTTGATGAGGCCAAAGTTTACTATGAGATAGATCCCGACGGGCTGGTAAGCGTTGTCAACGAGATAACCTACAGGTTCTCGGGGAGCTTTTCCCGGGCTTGGCTAGACATTCCCACCGGAGAGTACGAAATCCTGGACGCCCAGGTAAGCGAGGTGGCGGAGGGGAAAGCCCAGCCCTACACCCGCGTGGAAAATCCCCGAGGCCGCCCTCCCGGAACCTATACTTTTACCCGGGATGCAAAAAGGTACACCATTACCTGGTTTTACAGGGCTGAAAACGAGACGAAAACTTTTAGAATAGAGTACAAGATCTACCGGGGGATAAAAGTCTACGACGACGTGGCTGATTTCCACTGGAAGGTATGGGGAGGGGAGTGGGAAAGGGGCTTGCCCAAGCTGTGGCTGGAAGTTCTCCTCCCCTCTCGGATTCAGGATCCCAACGAGGTGAACTATTGGTTACACCCCAGTATAAAGGGTGAGATCAGTATAAGCAAGGACCACCAGAAGGTGATCGCCTACGGTGAGGACATACCTGCCAAGCAGTGGGTAGAGGTGAGGATAGTTTTTCCCAGGTATTACCTGCAGAAGGATCTCGATCCAGAAAGGGTAATACTGCTGAAGGAAAGCGGCAGGGACAAGATCCTCCAAAGGGCTGAGCCCCAGTCCCAAGGGGAAGAGGAGGAAGAGTTAAGTGCCCTGGAGGTTTTTGTCGGTTGGACGGGCTTGCTGTCAGGGCTCTCGCTCCTGGGCGTGGGGATCGGCTATCTTTGGATGGTTACCCGGAGGCATAGGGATCCCGAAATAGAGGGTGTCTTTTGCGAAGAGCAGCCTCCGGAGGATATACCCCCTGCCTGGGTGGAGATGCTGATCAAAAAGAGCTCCAGTATTTCTCCCGATGCCGTCGTGGCCTCCATTTTGGAATTGGCGGAGAAAGGCTATTTAAAGATCCAGGAGGAAGAAGTAAAATCAAAAGGGCTATTCGGAAGATGGTCAAGGGACAGGAGCGACTTTAAGATAATACTCACCGACAAGCCTGAAGACCCCGACCTGAGCAGGGATACGAAGTTTTTGCTGGATTGGCTTAAATCCCAGGGCAAGGAATTTTATCTTTCTGACATTGGGCGGGAGGAACTGAAAGATCTCAAAGACACGTTAGAACCAATGGCTGCTGAGGCGGTTTATGAAGGCAAAAAGTGGATTGACCGTGAAGGCGAGCTTATCATAGGTAAGACGGTTAAATTATGGCTTTTAATAGGTGCCATAAGCATATTGCTCGGCATTCTCCTAGCGAGTTTGGGGTTGTTTGTAGGTGGCGTGATGCTCCTTTTTATAGGCCCTCCTGCGCTGATAAATGCAGGAATAGCTGCCCTTTTCAAGAGCAAAGCCCGGAGGTATTCTCACCAAGGCAAGGTGCTGGCCTTGAGGCGGCGTGCTTATGGCGATTATTTGGCCCAACTGTTCCTTGAGCCCCGCATTCCTGATTATCCTTCGGATTACTGGTGGAGGGCCGTGAAATATGGCCTGGTATTGGGTCGATCCCGCGAGGCTCTGGTCGCCGGAGGTAGGGGTCACTTTTATCTTGAAGATATATGCTTCAGTCCCCTCTCCCCGGGGAAGGATCCCCTTTCCATCCTTGACTCTTTTTCCTCTGCCTTTCGGGCCAGCGTGGATTCAGCCTATACTTCTCCCTCTTCTGACTCTTTTGACGTGGGTGGCGATGGAGGGGGAAGGGGCGGTGGAGGAGCCGATTAGGGAGGCAATACCCCGAATTTTTTACTTTTTGTTTACCGCCGGCAGGATTTAACAGCCCGGCAAGCGAATTCTTGTTTTGAGGAAATATTTAACGCTCGGGAGGAACGAGGATGAAGGCAAGAAAATGGTGGCTCCTGCCGGTAATGCTGGTGTTCTTGGCCCTGGGGACCGCGGCTGTCTGGGGCGCCAATAACGTGAGGTTGGTGGTGAACGGGGAGGAGATTAAGCCCGAAGTCCCGCCGGTGATTTCCGGCGACCGGGTGCTGGTGCCGGTGCGCTGGGTGGCGGAAGCTCCTTAAATGTCGGGTGGACTGGGACGGGGACACTTCCACCCTCTATATTTCCAACGATCTGGAGCGTCGTCTGGAGCTCCTGGAGAAAGCCCTGGCCCCGGCCACCCCGCGGGCGGCGGTGGAAGAGTGGGCCCGGGGG
>DRZV01000011.1 GCA_011375465.1 Neomoorella mulderi | reverse complement strand
TCCCTTTTCTCCGGAGCACCTCTCCCCCGGCCAGTGGGTTTACGATCTGGTTTATAACCCTCCCATAACTCCTTTTTTGCAGAAGGCCCTGGAACGGGGGTGCCATATCATCTCTGGCTGGAAAATGTTGCTCTACCAGGGGGCAGAAGCCTTTTCCCTTTGGACCGGCCGCCCCGCTCCTTTAAAGGTAATGGAGGAGGCGTTGAGAAAATTTCTGCCGGGAATATAGAGTACAGGAGGGAAGCCGGTGCGCTTTTTCACAGCAGGGGAATCCCACGGTCCTGGGCTGTCGGTGATAATAGAGGGGGTGCCGGCGGGGTTGCAGCTTCAGGCGGAAGACATCGACCTGTGGTTGGCCCGCCGACAAGGGGGATACGGCCGGGGGGCCAGGATGCAGATAGAAAAGGATAAGGTGGAAATCCTGGCGGGCCTCCGGGATGGGATAACCCTGGGCAGCCCCCTGGCCTTCTACCTCCCCAACCGGGAGTGGGACAACTGGAAGGAGATCATGTCCCCCCATCCAGGAGCTAAAGCCGAAAGGGTGGTAACCCGCCCCCGACCTGGACATGCGGACCTGCCCGGGGCCATTAAATATAGGCACAGGGATATAAGGAATGTGCTGGAAAGGGCCAGTGCCAGGGAGACAGCGGCCCGGGTGGTGGCGGGGGCAGTGGCCTGGAGGCTCTTGAAAGAGCTAGGGGTGGAAGTCCTGGCCCATGTGCTTCGGATCGGTCCCGTAGCCGTGGCCAGAGAACTTTCCCTGGAGGAGATACGCCGGGCCTGGGAATCCCCGGTGTACTGCGCCTGCCCGGTGAAGAGCCAGGACATGGTGGAGGCCATCCAACAGGCCAAGGAAAAAGGGGATACCTTAGGCGGTGTGGTGGAGGTACGGGTTTCGGGCCTGGTGCCGGGTCTGGGCAGCTACGTGCACTGGGACCGCAGGCTGGACGGCCGGCTGGCCCAGGCGGTGATGAGCGTCCCTGCGGTCAAAGGCGTGGAGGTGGGGGAAGGGTTCAAGCTGGCTGCCCTCATGGGAAGCCAAGCCCACGACGCCATTTATTACAAAAAAGGCAGGGGTTTCCACCGGGCCACCAACCGGGCTGGGGGTCTGGAGGGAGGGGTGACCAACGGGGAAGAGCTGGTGGTAAGGGCAGCCTTGAAGCCCATCCCCACCTTGAGGCAGCCCCTCCCCACGGTGGACCTCTTCACCAAAGAACCTGTAGAGGCTACGGTGGAGCGCTCAGATGTATGCGCCGTGCCTGCAGGGGCGGTGGTGGTGGCCCTTATGGTGGCCTGGGTTTTGGCCCAGGCCTATCTGGAAAAGCTGGGGGGCGACCATATGGAGGAGATAGGGGAGCGGCTTCAGGCTTACAGGGATTACCTGGCTTCCCTGTAGAGGATGGGAGCGATAATATGCCTGGAAATATAGTCCTGGTGGGATTCATGGGCAGCGGTAAGACCCAAGTGGGCAAGCTTTTAGCCCTCAGGTTGGGCTGGCCTTTTGTGGACACCGATGAGCTGATAGAAGATAGGGAAGGCATATCCATTGCGGAGATATTTTCCCGGTATGGGGAGGCTTACTTTCGCCAGCAGGAGAGGCGGGTCATAGAGGAATTGGCTTCCCGGCGGCGTACGGTGATCGCCACGGGAGGAGGGGCCTTTATTCCCAAAGATAGCCGGGAGATACTGAAAAGGGGTAACAGGGTGGTATGGCTCAGGGTCAGGCCGGAGACGGTTCTGAAGAGGATAGGGGGTTCTCAGGACCGCCCCCTGCTTTTGGGCCTCTCCCTTGCCCAGGTGGAAAGCCTGCTGGCCCAGAGGGAGCCTTTTTACGCTGAGGCCCACATCCACCTGGAGGTGGACGGGAAGGATCCCGAAGAGGTGGCCCGAGAAATAGAGGAGGAGTTGAAGCAGTGGTTAGAGAGCTCCGGGTAGAACTGGGGGATAGGAGCTATCCCATAGTCTGCGGCCCGCGCCTTTTGGAAGGGGCGGGGGGATGGCTGAAAAGGATAGGGAGGATGGTACCCCCTGCGCTGGTGGTGAGCAACCCCACAGTGGCTGATCTCTACTGGCCCCCCCTGGAGGCCAGCTTGAAGGGGGAGGGTTGGCAGCCCCATCTGATTCTCCTCCCGGACAGCGAGGAGGCCAAAACCCTGAAGGAAATCTCCCGGGTGTATGATCTGGCCGGGGAAATAAAGATGGAGAGGAAAAGCCCCCTCATCGCCCTGGGAGGGGGAGTAGTGGGGGATGCGGCCGGCTTTGTGGCTACCACCTGGCTGCGGGGGCTGCCCTTCATCCAAATACCCACCACCCTCCTGGCCCAGGTGGACGCCAGCGTGGGCGGAAAGGTGGCCTTGAACCATCCCCAGGGTAAAAACCTGATAGGGGCCTTTTATCAGCCCCGCCTGGTGCTTATAGACGTGGATACCCTGAAGACTTTGCCGGAAAGGGAGTTCAGATCTGGCCTGGCAGAGGTGATAAAGTACGGGGTCATAATGGACAGGGATTTCTTTGAATATATAGAGCAGAACCTGGAAAATATCATGGCCGGACAGCCGGAGTGCCTGATGGAGGTGGTCTGCCGTTCCTGCTCCCTCAAGGCCCGGGTGGTGGCCCAGGACGAGAGGGAGGAAACCGGCCTCCGGAGGATCCTCAACTTCGGCCACACCGTGGGCCACGCGGTGGAGGCGGCCACGGGCTTTTCTCTTTACCGGCACGGGGAAGCGGTGGCCATAGGTATGGCCCTGGCTGCCCGCATGGCCGTGGAAATGGGGATTTTCTCCCTCCAGGAGTGCCGGCGGCTGCTGGCCCTGCTAAAAAGGGCCGGATTGCCCACCGAGATGCCCCCCCTGAATGGGGAGGCTTTCAGGCAGGCCCTCCTGCGGGACAAAAAAATAGAAGGCGGCCGGATCCTCATGGTCCTTCCGGTAAACCTGGGCCGGGTGGAGGTCAGGGAGGTGTCCTGGGAAGAAATCCTGAGGTTTATATAGAGATGGCTGGCAGGCCCGCTTGGGAAGCGGGCCTTTATTTTTTATCCCGTTTCCGATGTAGAGGAAAAGGGGCTTTGTGTTTTATTTTTTAAATTTTTAAAAAAAAAATATTCTGCATTTTTAGTCAGATCCTTGAGGAGGTTAAATTATTGTGTTACTA
>DRZV01000009.1 GCA_011375465.1 Neomoorella mulderi | reverse complement strand
TGAATATCAAAGAGGGGGATTTCGCCTCCCCGGGGACCCCCCTTTTCCGCCTGGCCACCAGGGAAATGAGGGTGGTGGCGGAAGTGGGCGAATCCGACCTCAGGGGCATAAGGCCGAGGCTGGAGGCCAAGGTCACTTGGGGTGCCTACCCCGGTAGGGAATGGGGGGCAGCGGTGGAAAGGCTGGATTCCATCATAACCCGCAAAGCCGCTCCCGCTGGGGAGACCTTCCTGAAGGTCTACCTGAGGCTGCAAGAAGTTGAGCATCTGCTTCCCGGCGCCACGGTGGAAGTGAGCATATACCGCACCCCTCCCCATAAAGCCATTCTAGTGCCTTTGGAGGGGGTACTGGAAGATCAAGGGGAGAAGTACGTCTTTGTCGTGGAAAACAATTCGGTGCAGAGGCGAAAAGTTGAAGTGGGAGGTAGCAATGAGCTCTTCTGGGAGATCAAGGGCGGATTATCCGTGGGGGATTTGGTTGTCCAGTCTCCGGAAACGGTGAGGGAAGGGCAAAGAGTGCGGCCTGAAAGATGAGGGGGAAAGATCTCATCCGGGTAGAAAATCTGACCAAGGTTTATGGCAAAGGGGAGGCGGCGGTGGAAGTCCTTCGGGGGGTGACCCTCACCATACAAGAAGGGGAATTTGTGGCGGTGATGGGTCCCTCCGGTTCTGGGAAGTCCACTTTTTTAACCCTTTTGGGCCTCCTGGAGAAACCCACTGGGGGTAGGTATTACCTCAAGGGCCAAGATACCTCCCGGCTGAACGAAGATCAGCTGGCCGCCTTCCGCAACAGGTTATAGGCTTTGTTTTTCAATCTTTTAATCTCCTGCCCCGTTTCGATCTGGCGTTCAATGTGGAGATTCCCCTAATCTATGCCGGGATTCCCAGAAAGGAGCGGCGACAGAGGGCTATAGCTATGCTGGAGAGGGTGGGCCTGGGCCACCGCCTGGCGAACAAGCCCACCCAGGTGTCCGGAGGTGAGCAGCAGCGGGTGGCCATTGCCCGGGCTTTGGTCAATGATCCCGCGGTGCTTCTGGCTGACGAACCCACCGGCAATCTGGATTGCCGTACCGGCTTCAAAATTATGGAACTTTTTAGGGAATTGAACCAGGAAGGACGTACCATCGTAATGGTAACCCATGATCCGGAAATAGCTGCCTATTCCTCCCGGATACTACAATTCCTGGATGGGCAGGTGGTGAGGGAGGAAGCCAGATGAATTTCTTAGATCTTTTACTATTGACGGTGGAAAATCTCAAAGCCCACAGCTTCAGGGCTATTTTGACCCCTCTAGGTATCGCCATAGGCATCGCTGGGGTCATAGCCGTGGTGGCCATTACCCAGGGGGACAGGCTGCCCTCCTGGGGGAGATAGAGAAGATGGGGTCTGGCCGGGCTTTCCGCATAATGGTGGATTGGGAGAAGGGGGAGGCCCCTACTTCCAGTACCTTTACCTTGGAGGATGCCAGGCTGATAAAGGAGCTTTCCCCGGCAGTGGCCCACATGGCCCCGGTGACCACTGCCCCCTTTACCAGCCTACGCCCTGCCCAGAAAGCGGGCAAATCCTTTCACTGCACCCTGGTGGGGACCACCCCGATATTCGCCATATAAGAAATCTACCCTTGGTGGAGGGCAAGTTTTTCACCGAGGGGGACGTCCAGAACCGGAGGCGGGTGGTGGTCTTGGAAAAAGAACTGGCGGAAAACCTCTTCCCCAAGGGAGAAGCCCTGGGCAAGCAGGTTTTTGTGGGGGATACGCCTGCTGTGGTCATAGGTATAGTGGAAGGGCAATCGGGCTCTCTGATGACCGTGGAGAGGATAGCTTATGCCCCCATAACCTTTGTCCAGGACGCCCTTCAACGCAGGGTTATAGATGCCCTGGCAGGTGCGGCTGTAGATGAGCCGGCTGTACCCCAGGCCATTGCCGATTCCTAAGATATTGGAAAAGCGCCATCCCGATCCTGGGGTACACTATCGGGATATGTCCATGAAGGAGATGTTGTCCCTCATCGAGAGATCCACCAGCATAATGACCCTCATCATCGCCGCAGTGGCGGGCATCGCTCTGGTGGTGGGGGGCGTGGGGGTTATAAACATTATGCTGGTGGCGGTGACGGAGCGCACCCGGGAGATCGGCCTGCTTATGGCCCTGGGGGCCTGCAGGAGGAATATCTTGTTCCAGTTTTTGCTGGAGGCTGTAGCCCTCTGCTTTTTTGGGGGAATGGGGGGCATAATTAACGGGTATAGGGGGGCATGGCTGGTCTCCCAGATTGCCCACTGGCCCCCCTGGTCTCCTGGAAATCCATTCTGGTGGCTGTTATCTTTTCCACAGGGGTGGGGATCGTCTTCGGACTTTATCCCGCCAGTAAGGCCGCCGGCTTGAGCCCGGCTGAAGCCTTGAGGCAACCCTAGATTCACATGGTGAGCCTGCCTCCGGGGACGTCTATTATCTGCAACACCTTTTCTTCTTCTCCTGTGAGGGCGTCGATATAGTTCAGGTAATGGGTATCATCCATTTTGGTATGCACTTCATAGGCCAATTTCTCTATCCCTCCCGGCAAGGGGATCAGGGCCAGCTGTACACCCAATACTTCCAGTGGAGAAGGGATTTTAGCCTTAGCCTGCTCAGGGGTTATGCGGGGGGAGAGCAGGTCCCGATGATGGTGGGCCATGTAATAAGGGGTGGCGTCCCAGCCCACGATTTCCCCGTTATCTAAAGCTACCTTGACCTTTATCTGGTCAGGATAGAGGATTACGCCCTTTTCCCGGGGGGCAAAGGTGAAGACCTGGCTGTTGCCGCTCCTTATGCTGTAGGTGGGTTGCATATTGTTAAACCCCTGGGCCTCCAAGAAGGAGAGGGCTTTTTCTAAAGCCATCTCCTCGTTCAGGGCAGGGGGATTGACTGGGCGGCCATTTAAGAGGGAGACCACCACCCCTCCGTGGCGGCTTATGTCCACGTTGACCTTTCTGGGATTGCGGCTGTCCACCAGGCGGAAGCTGTAAGTGGGTATTATCCCCTCTGTGCGGCGCACTTCTTCCCGTCTAAAGGGGACAGAACTGGCTTTTTGCGCGAAATCCAATGCTTTGGCTTCGGCCTCCTCCTGGGAAGGGGTCCCTGGAGGTAAACCCAGCGGCTGGGGGCGCTCCAGGTGATCGGAAAAGGGGCCGTCGTAGTTGAGACTGGGCATGGTCTGCAGCCGCCGGTCGGCGTTTATCAAGCCCTCCAGGGGTGAAGGGGTGGCTTGGAC
>DRZV01000112.1 GCA_011375465.1 Neomoorella mulderi | reverse complement strand
TGCTCTGGGAAAAGAAGTAGGCGGCGATACCGCTCATCAGCAGGTAGCTGGCCAGCACAGGCTTTCTCCCTATCCGGTCCACCAGAAAGGCGGCGCTGAAATATCCCGGAACTTGACCCAGAGTCATTATCAATACATACTCAAAGCCCTTTACAATGGTAAAACCCTTGCCCACCATCAGGCTGGGTAACCAGTAATTGAGGCCGTAGTAAGAGAAATTTATTCCAAACCATAAAACCCACAGGGTGAGGGTCCGGCGCAGGTATGCCGGGGACCACAGATCTTTCAAGGTAACCTTAGGAGGGCTGCCTTCCGCCTCCGACCTTTCTATAACCACGGGTTTTCCGGTAACCAGGGAGACGATCTCCAGGGCCTCCTTTATCCTGCCCCTCCTCTCCAGGTAACGGGGGGATTCAGGCAGGGCCCTCCTCAGAACGGTAGTATAAAGGGCAGGAGTAGCCCCCAGGAAAAAGGCCACCCGCCATCCCCACCGGGGTACCACCAGATAACCTATCAGGGCTGCGGCTATCCAACCGAAGGCCCAGAAGCTCTCCAGGAGGACTGTCAACCAGCCCCGGTGGGCAGCAGGGGAAAACTCGCTCATCAGGGTGAAGACCACCGGGATTTCTGCCCCCAATCCCAATCCCACCAGAAAACGGAAGATCAGGAGCCAGGTGTAATTGGGGCTCAAACCCGCCAGGAGGGTGAAAAAACTATAGAAGAGCAGGGTGGATATCAAGACCTTCCGCCGACCCCAGACATCCCCCATCATCCCTCCCAGGATAGCCCCTAACCCCAATCCCAGGAGGCCCACGCTCCCCAAGGTGCCCATGGCCACCGGATCCAGCTGCCAGTCCTTGGCCACTGCCGGCAGGACAAAACCTATAAGGCCTACATCCATAGCTTCAAAAAGCCATCCCAGGCCCAGGATCAGCAGCAACCGATAATGAAAAGCCCCTAAAGGCGCGGTTTCCAGCCTTTTAGCTATCCCCAAGACCCATCCCCCCAAGAACTTTATCTGGGAATAAACTGCAAAGCCCTCCTCAGAGGCGGGATCATCTGTTTTTTCCGGGGAAACCACCCCGGGCAGGAAGGCCCTCCAGTTACCCTGGGATAGCCCCAGGGCCTTTTCCAGAAGGGGAGCTCCCGGCCCATAGTATGGGATTTCTGAGCCTTCTTCTAGAATATCGGTTATCATAAGGATAATCAGATCATAACCCTTTTCTTTCTGAATTTCCACCAATTCCTTAAACAGCTCTTCCCTTTTCACAGGCAATGCTTCCGACTCCAAAACCTGTACTTGGCCTATGCCCACCCAAAAATCAAAAAATTTGAATTCTTTAAAATCCTGACTTATTATCTCCCTGGGATCCTTGTAGGTCCACAGGGAACCAGCCCTGAACATTTCTCTTCCCAGCCATTCCAGATTCACCCCTGCCTCAGCCGCCAGCCTCGAGGCTTCCCTTTGGTCTTCGGGGGTGCTGGTGGGGGAACGGAACATCAGGGTGTCGGACAATATGGCCGCAGCCATTATCCCCGCCAGGGGGTTTTCGGGCATCAAGCCGCTCTCCCTGTACATTTTGCTTATAATTGTGGAGGTGCTGCCTACCGGTTCCAACCTGACCATCACCGGGTCTGGGGTTTCCATATCCCCCAGGCGGTGGTGGTCCACTATCTCCAAAATCTGGGCCTCCTCCACCCCTTCCACCGCCTGGATGCTTTCGTTGTGATCCACCAGGATCAGCCTCTTTCTCCTGGGAGCTAAAAGGTGGGTCCTGGAAATTAAGCCCAGAGGGCGACCCTCCTGGTCCACCACAGGATAATGGCGGAAAGGGGTGCGCACCATAGCTTCCTTGACTTTTTTTAACAGATCCTCGGGATGGAAACACAGAGGGTCAGGGGTCATCATCTGGATTACAGGCTAGTTCCAAATATCCCTTTGATCCCTCTCCGCCTCCAAAATCCAGCGGGCCAGGTCCCCTAAAGTGAGGATCCCCATGAGAACATCTCGGGGATCGGTGATGAGGATGGCCTTAACCCCCTCTTCACGGAAGAGCTTGGCTGCATCAGCTAAACAGGCAGAGGAAGGCAGCCTTACGAATTTTTTATCTAGAGCATCCCTTACCTCGGGAAACACATGTTCCACCACCGGGGGTGGATCGGTATTAAAAAAAGAAAGCACAAAGCTTGTCTCCCGATTGATCTCTCCGCAGTGGGCTGCCTTGTAACCTCCCCCTTCCTTCAGATTTTTCAGGGCAGCGTAGCCCAGGGCTGCGGCTATGGAATCCGTATCCGGGTTTTTGTGTCCTATAACCAGAACTTCTTCTGACACCTCTTCCCCCTCAGATGTCCGGCAGCTCCGCCAGGGTGATCTCAAAATTCAGGGGTTCGAAACGGGGAGGGCGTATGACCTCCAGCTTAACCGGTTGCCCTGGCCCCTTCCGGTTTAAAAAACGCATTATCTGGGCATAACTCCAGACTTTCTGGCCCTCCACCGCTGTGATGAAATCCCCGGGCGCTATACCCCCCTTAGCTGCCGGACCTTCGGGAAACACCCCTCCCACGTAGACTCCTGCAGGGACATTATACCACTGGGCCATCTCCGGGGGAACATCCTTTAAGTTGAACACCCCCAAAAAGGGATAAGGTCACCTTCCCCTTGGCGATCAACTGCTCCACAATGGCCTTAACCTGGTTGCTGGGGATGGCAAAGCCTATACCCTCAATGCCGGCATCGGTGATCTTGGCACTGGTTATACTGATCACCTCTCCCCGGGTGTTGACCAGAGGGCCTCCGCTGTTGCCAGGGTTTATGGGGGCGTCGGTCTGAAGGGCTGTAAGCACTATGTCCAACCCCCTGGGCCCGGGAAGGGAGATCTCCCGGTTTACAGCGCTTATAACGCCTACGGTGACGGAGCGGGCAAAGGCCCTTCCCAAGGGATTGCCTATGGCTATCACCGTCTCCCCCACCTGGACCCCCTCCGAGTCGCCCAGACGGACTTGGGGTAGATCCCCCCCGGGGGATTTTCAGCACCGCCAAATCGCTCCTCTCGTCTTTATCCACCACCGTGGCCCCATATATGCGATCGTGATCCAGGCTCACGGAAATCCTCTGGGCCCCTGCTATCACATGGTAATTGGTGATCACGTAGCCCTGGCTGCCCTCTATGATCACCCCGGTACCCTGTATGACCCTAACCCCGCCTTTAAAGAAATCGCCGCCGGTGAGGGCGGTGATGCCCACCACCGCCGGGCCCACTTCCTGGGCCACCTTCACCGCGGGAAAGGGGGTATCCCCCTTTCCGATCCCTCCGCATTTGTCTTGC
>DRZV01000115.1 GCA_011375465.1 Neomoorella mulderi | reverse complement strand
GTGGACAACCGTATGTGCCCTCAATGCGGGGGAGTGGGGACCATGAGGCGCACCCGGCGCCTTGAGGTGAAAATCCCCCCTGAACGCCAGGGGGGATTTTCACCTCAAGGCGCCGGGTGCGCCTCATGGTCCCCACTCCCCCGCATTGAGGGCACATACGGTTGTCCACCACCCCCAGGCCGCCACACCGGGGGCAGAGGTCTTCGGAGGCCAGCTGGATCTCCTTTACCGCCCCTCTATAGGCCTCTTCCAGGGTGATCTCCAGCTCTCTCTCCAGATCTTGCCCTCTTACCGGACGGCTTCTGAAAGTGGTGCGGGTTCTAAAGGGGGAACGGCCAAACAGCAGTTCAAAAAATTCGCTGAAGCCCGTCCTTTCCCTCTCTGCCCCCAGATCGAACAGGTCCCATGCACCCCAGTCGAAATCTGGAGGGGGCTGGAAATCCTCTCCCGATCGCCAGTGGGAACCCAAACGATCGTATTTAGCCCGCTTCTCGGGGTCGCTCAAAACCTCATAGGCCTCGTTTATGAGCTTGAACTTTTCTTCCGCTATTTCCTTGTCCTTTCCCGTGTGAAGATCGGGATGCCACTGCCGGGCCAGCTTGCGATAAGCAGCTTTTATCTCCTCTTGGGTGGCGTCCCGGCTCACTCCCAGTATCTCATAGTAATCCTGATATTTAGCCATGTCCGATTCCTCCAAGCCCCTGGGAGGGGAAGGCCGACCCCAGGAGGCCAGCCTTATTTTTCTTCGAATTCTGTGTCCACCACGTTGTCATCCCTTCGCTGACCGGAGCCGCCGGAAGCCCCTCCCGCTTCCTGGGCCCTCACGCTGGCATCCAAAGCATAGGCTGCCTGCTGCAGATCGCTGTAAAGGGAACGGATGCGATCTATGGGCGCCTCTTCCTTAAGGGCCCTTCTCAATTCGTTCAACAGCTGCTCCACCCGGGCCTTTTCCTGCACCGGTACCCTATCTCCGTATTCCCTAAGCTTCCTCTCCACTTGGTAGGCCAAGGCGTCGGCCTCATTCCTGGTCTCTATCTCCTGCCTCTTGCGGCGGTCTTCTTCCGCATACCTCTCCGCCTCTTTTATCATCCTCTCTATCTCTTCCGGGGGCAGGTTGGTGGAGCCGGTAATGGTGATCCGCTGTTCCTTGCCTGTAGCCTTATCCCGAGCGCTTACGGTCAAAATACCGTTGGCATCTATATCAAAGGTAACCTCTATCTGAGGCACACCCCTGGGAGCAGGAGCTATACCCTCCAAGCGGAAGCGCCCCAGGGATCGGTTATCCTTGGCCAGCTCCCTTTCTCCCTGCAGAACGTGGATTTCCACCACGGTCTGGTTATCCTCTGCAGTGGTAAATATCTGGCTCCTCCTGACCGGAATGGTGGTGTTGCGTTCTATGATCTTGGTCATGACGCCTCCCAAGGTCTCCACCCCAAGGGACAGAGGGGTGACGTCCAGGAGCACCACGTCCTTCATCTCGCCGGTGAGCACCGCCGCCTGGATGGCTGCCCCTATGGCCACCACCTCGTCGGGGTTGATACCCATCTTGGGTTCCTTGCCCAGCATCTCCCTGACCAGACGGTGGACCATGGGCATCCGGGTGGCACCGCCCACCAGGATGACTTCGTCTATGTCGGCCGGGGTAAGCCTGGCATCCTCCAAGGCCCTCTTCACAGGTCCGCGGCACCTATCCAACAGGTGGCGGGTCATCTCCTCGAACTGGGCCCTGGTGAGCCTCATCTCCAGATGTTTAGGTCCGGTGGCGTCGGCGGTGATGAAGGGCAGGCTTATGGTGGTCTCCAGGGTGGAGGAGAGCTCTATTTTGGCCCTTTCCGCCGCCTCCAGCAACCTCTGAAGGGCCTGTTTATCCTGCCTTAAGTCGATGCCGTAGTCCTTTTTGAACTCTTCCGCCATCCAGTCCACTATGACCTTGTCGAAATTATCCCCGCCCAGATGGGTGTCCCCGCTGGTGGCCTTTACCTCGAATACCCCATCGCCCACCTCCAGTATGGAAACGTCAAAGGTACCACCGCCCAGGTCGAATACCAGGATGATCTCATTGGCCTTTTTGTCCAAACCATAGGCCAGAGCGGCTGCGGTGGGCTCGTTGATGATGCGCAGCACGTTCAGCCCTGCGATCCGGCCCGCATCCTTGGTGGCCTGGCGTTGGGCATCGTTGAAATAAGCAGGCACTGTTATGACCGCGTCGGTGACCTTTTCTCCTAAATATTTCGAGGCGTCGTCCACCAGTTTGCGCAAGACCATGGCGGATATCTCTTCAGGGGCATATCTTTTACCCATAACTTCAAACCGGACAGAGTTGTTGGGCCCAGGCACCACCTTGTAGGGGACGAGCTTCATCTCCTCTTGCACTTCGTCGTAGCGGCGGCCTATAAACCTCTTCACGGAAAAAAGGGTATTTTCAGGGTTAAGTACAGCCTGCCTTTTGGCTATCTGTCCTACCAGCCTTTCCCCATCGGGTTTAAAAGCCACCACCGAGGGGGTTATCCGAGAACCTTCGGCATTGACTATCACCGTGGATTGACCGCCTTCCACAACTGCGACTACAGAATTGGTGGTACCCAAATCTATTCCCACTGCTTTGGCCACCTCTAAAACCCTCCTTTAGGCATTTGACCTTCTTTGACTATTATTTTAAACCCAAAAAATGCTTTTGACAAGGGGTTTCTTTAATAATTTTTTCCTTCCGAGAAAGCTTTTATAAAACAAAAGGGAGCAGGTTTTCCTGCTCCCTTTTATGTAAGGCCTCCTGGCAGCGACCTACTCTCCCGGGGTAAGACCCCAGTACCATCGGCGCTGGAGGGCTTAACTGCCGTGTTCGGAATGGGAACGGGTGTTTCCCCTCCGCTATGGCCACCAGAAGGCTCCTTGTTCCCTCAAAACTGCACAGCGGTTAAAGGTCAAGCCCTCGACCCATTAGTACCGGTCAGCTCAGTGGGTTTCCCCACTTACACCCCCGGCCTATCTACCTGGTAGTCTTCCAGGGGTCTTACCGGCTTCGCGCCGTGGGAGACCTCATCTTGGGGTGGGCTTCGCGCTTAGATGCTTTCAGCGCTTATCCCGTCCAGACTTGGCTACCCAGCGGTGCCCCTGGCGGGACAGCTGGTACACCAGCGGTCTGTCCGTCCCGGTCCTCTCGTACTAGGGACAGCTCCCCTCAAGTCTCCTGCGCCCACGGTGGATAGGGACCGAACTGTCTCACGACGTTCTGAACCCAGCTCACGTACCGCTTTAATGGGCGAACAGCCCAACCCTTGGGACCTACTTCAGCCCCAGGATGCGATGAGCCGACATCGAGGTGCCAAACC
>DRZV01000114.1 GCA_011375465.1 Neomoorella mulderi | reverse complement strand
GCAAGGCCTGGATGTGTTTCCACACAGCCGTACGGGAGATGCCCAGCCTGCGACCCATCTCCTCTCCGGATACGAATTGATCTAAGCGATCCTTTAAACAGTCCAAGATCCTTTCCCTGGTATCCTGATCCATGGCCATCCCCGCTCGGATTTGGTCAACAGGTTCTTAAAGATGATCAACCCTCCCTTATCTCCTGGATCCGGTTTTTCTCGTCCACCAACACCACCAAGGGACGGTGGGTACGGGCTTCCTCCGGGGTGTAAAAACCATAGGCCATGATTATGACCAGATCCCCGGGGGAAAACCAGCGGGCAGCCGCGCCGTTCAAGACCACCTCTCCGCCGCCTCCAGGGGAGCCGGGAAGGGCATAGGTCTCCAACCGGCTGCCGTTGTTTATATTGACCACCTGCACCCTCTCATAGGGCAAAATCCCCGCTGCCTCCATCAATTCCTGATCCACGGTTATGCTGCCCATGTAGTGGAGGTCAGCTGCCGTAACCCTGGCCCGATGTATCTTGCCCTTCAAAAGGCAGAGCCACATCATGTCACCTCCACCACCAGATTATCGATAAGGCGGGTAGACCCCACCCAAGCCGCTACTGCCAGGAGGGCCCTATCCCCCACCTCCTCCAAAGGGCTCAGGTTTTCAGGGTTGCACACTTCCACGTAATCTATTTTCACCTCGTGTTTTAAGAGTTCTTGGGCCATGGCCTCTTTTATGGCCTGGACTTGGCGAATACCCTTCAGGATCATCTCTTCTCCCCGCTTTAAGGATCGATAGAGGGAGAGGGCCTTGGCCCTTTCCTCCAAGGTTAAATATTGATTGCGGGAGCTCAGGGCCAGGCCGTCAGGTTCCCTAACCGTGGGCAGGGTTACTATCTCCACGGGAAAATTGAGGTCCTCCACCATGCGCTTGATGATGAGGGCCTGCTGGTAGTCCTTTAGTCCAAAATAGGCCCGGTGGGGCTGAATGATGTTAAAAAGCTTGCTCACCACCGTGGCCACCCCTCGAAAATGACCTGGCCGGGAGGCGCCGCAGAGGACCCGGCTCAACCCCTCCACCTCCACGTAGGTGCTATAACCTTCAGGATACATCTCCTCCACCGAGGGGGCAAAGATCCCGTCCACCCCGGCCTTCTCCGCCAGCTCCATATCCCTGTATAGGTCCCGGGGGTAGCGGTCCAGATCTTCTCCCGGGCCAAACTGGGTGGGATTCACAAATATGCTCATAACCACCATATCGTTTTCCCGCCGGGCAGCCCGAACCAGGCTCAGATGCCCTTCATGGAGATAGCCCATGGTGGGAACTAAACCTATGGTTTTACCCTGTTGCCGCAGGGGTTGGAGATGGGCCCGGGCTTCTTTTATGGTGGCCCATAAATGCAAAACTGCATCACCCCTTATCTCCAGGGGGAATAAAACCGCACCTCCTGGTGAGGGAAAGGCCCCCTTATAGCTTCTTTTATACTACGCCCGTCAGGCAAAATCAATTCCGGTTCTATCTCCGCCAGGGGAATGAGGACAAAGAGCCTTTCGGTCAGGCGGGGGTGGGGAAGGGTAAGCCGGGAAGTGGATATCTTCAAATCTCCATATAACAGCAGGTCCAGGTCTATCACCCGCGGGCCCCAGCGTTCCTCCCTGACCCGCCCCATACGCTCTTCTAGGGCGAGCAGAAGATCCAGAAGGGTCTCCGCCGGCAGAAAGGTTTGGAGCTTTATCACGGCGTTTAAAAACCAGGCCTGATCCCTTTTGCCCACGGGAGAAGTCTCGTATAGAGAGGAGACCTTCAGGATCTCCGTCCGGGGCAGTTCCTGGAGGTGTTCCCGGGCCGTGTCCATATAAGCTTTCCTGTTGCCCAGATTAGATCCCAACCCGA
Source organism: Neomoorella mulderi (assembly GCA_011375465.1). Lineage (GTDB taxonomy): Bacteria > Bacillota > DSM-521 > Neomoorellales > Neomoorellaceae > SpSt-1133. The sequence goes on along the minus strand of DRZV01000114.1, from coordinate 1,460 downwards.
GATAGGCCGTGACACCCAATCCATATACCCCCTACCAAGTCCTGGACCCCGCCAAGGCGGATAACCTCCTGAAGGCTTCTAATTTCTCGCTTCGCCCCATTTTAGCTTCCCTCAAAGCCTTCTCCAGCATCTCCAGGGTGTGCTGGTATAGGTTTCTGTCCACCGGATAAGGGTGACCGTCTTTACCCCCATGGGCAAAGCTGTAGCGAACCGGGTCCCTGAAGCTGGCGGGGGCCCCGTAGGCCACCTCCGCCACCATGGCCAGAGCCCTTATGGTTTTGGGGCCCACTCCTTCCACGCCCAAAACCTGTAAAAAATTCTGGGGCTGAACCTCATAGAGCTTCAGCAAAGCCTTGTTGAGGTATTCGGTCCGGGGGATCTCGTGACGCCAGGGAAGGGCCAGATGGACCCCTTTCTCCAGTATCTTTTTAAACTCCCCCGCTATCCTTTCCGGCCGCTCCCGGGCTAAAGAGGACACCACCTGCCGGGAAAGGGAGGCCTCTTCCGCCACCATGTTTAAAGCTTCCCCTTTGGCAGGGCAACATATGGCTGCATGGGGCTCGCATACCATATCCTTTACCTTTTCCCCCAGCCAGTGATAACGCCTGGCCAGGCGGTTGGCTTCATTCAGACCCTGCTGGATTACAGCCCAGAGCCCGTCGCGGGTAAACACAAAAACGTGGTGGTATAAGGTGTAGCCGTCTTGAAGGGCGGCGTTGTCTATCTTGGCAGCCATCCGGCTCTTGAAAACCAGCTCCTCCACCTCCACCCCCCAGGCAAGGCGCTCCACAGCCTGAAATATTTCCTGGGGAGTGTTCCGCGAAACCCTCCCCTTACCCCCAGCTATTACCAGCCCCAAATCCCTTTCCCTTCCCCGCAATCCTTCTTTAAGGGCCCCGCAGAGGGTGGTGGTAAGGCCCGAGGAGTGCCAATCAAAGCCCACCACGCATCCTAAGGACTGGAACCAAAGGGGATCGCTCAGCCGTCGCAGCACTTCCCGAGGGCCGCTTTCCCTCACTATGACTTCCAGGATGGCGATCCCCAATCTCTGCATCTTTTCGAATAGCCAGCGGGGGCAGCAGCCCCCATGGAGGGGGAGCAAAGCGGTACCTGTCCTTTGCAACACCACACCCCCTTCCTCAGATGGGCTCCTGGGCCAGGTCCACAAACTTGGTGTATTCGGGTAAAAAGGCCATCTCCACCGTGCCCACCGGACCGTTCCGGTGCTTGGCCACTATCACCTCGGCCACTCCCCTTTTTTCCGTGTTGGGATCGTAGTATTCGGGCCTGTAAAGGAAAATGATGACATCGGCATCCGCCTCTATGGCCCCGCTCTCCCGGCGATCCGCCATTACCGGGCGTTTATTTTGACGTTGTTCTACTTCTCTATTTAGCTGAGAGAGGACCAACACCGGCACGTTAATCTCCCGAGCCAAAGATTTCAGGGCCCGGGAAATTAG
>DRZV01000064.1 GCA_011375465.1 Neomoorella mulderi | reverse complement strand
CCTGGTTGAGGGTGCTGGATCCCAAGACCGGGGCCAAGTACGCCTACCAGCTCTATTACATCAAGGGGGCTAAGGCCTATAATAGCGGAGAGGGTAAAGCAGAAGAAGTGGGCATAAAAGTGATAGATGACCGCACCCTCCAGGTGGAGCTGGAGGCTCCTGCGCCTCAATTTTTGGGCCTTACCGCCTTTGAAACCCTCTTCCCGGTGAACCGGAAAGGGGTGGAGGCTAACCCCAACTTCAAAGCTGAAGGGGATCTCAAAATAATCGGCAATGGCCCCTTCGTCCTGGAGAGCTACCAACCCAAACAGAAAATAGTACTAAAAAAAGAACCCCCATTACTGGGACGCCGCTAATGTCAAGCTGGAGAGCATGGAGTGGTATCTCATAGAGGATTACAAAACCGCCCTCACCATGTTCGAAAATGGAGAGGTGGACCTGGTGACGGGCACCATACCCACTGAGGACATCCCTCGGCTGAAAAAAGAGGGAAAGCTCAAGACCTATCCCGAGCTGAGCACCTATTTCTAATGTCACCAAAAAGCCCCTGGACGATCCCAGGGTGAGGAGGGCTCTGGCCCTGGCCGTCGACCGCCAGGCCATAATAGACACCATCCTGCAGGCGGGGCAAAAGCCTGCCTATGCCTTGGTCCCTTACGGGATGGTTCAGCCCGATGGCAAAGACTTTCGGGAGGTCGGGGGCAATTATTTCGCTGAAAATTTAGCGGAAGCCCAGAGGTTGCTGGCTGAGGCCGGATACCCTGAAGGCAAGGGCTTTCCCACACTGACCCTCTTTTACAATACCAGTGAAGGCCACAAAAAATCGCCGAGGCCATTCAGCAGATGTGGAAGAAGAATTTGGGCATAGAGGTGGGCCTCACCAATCAGGAGTGGCAGGTATATCTCAAAGATGATGGATAAGCTCCAGTTTGACGTATGCCGTGCGGGGTGGGCTGCCGACTATGCCGATTCCATGACCTTCCTGGATATGTTCGTGACCGGGGGAGGTAACAACCAGACCGGCTGGGGCAACAAGGAATACGATTCCCTGATAGAGCAAGCCAACAAGGAGCCGGATCCCGCCAAGAGGGTGGAGATCATGCACCGGGCAGAAAAGCCCTTAATGGAAGAGATGCCCATTATCCCGATATATTTCTACACCACGTCGGTTCTCATGGCCCCCCGGGTGGAAGGGGTGGTCATACCGCCCTTTGGGGTCCAGGCGGAATTCAAATGGGCCAGCCTTAAAAAATAGGGGGGCTTGAGCCCCTCTTTCCTTGTAAGGGGGGTGTACATTGGGACGCTACCTGGCCCTGCGGCTTCTGTACAACCTCTTTGCTCTTTTTCTCATAATAACCTTTACCTTTTTTCTCATGCACGCCGTCCCCGGCGGGCCCTTTGCCAGCGAAAAACAGCTACCGGAGTCGGTGTTGAGAAACCTGGAGGAAAAATTCCATCTCAACGATCCCCTGTGGCTTCAGTATGTGAAATACCTGGGGCAGGTACTGAGGGGGGATCTGGGCCCTTCTTAATAAATATGAAAACCGCACGGTGAACGAATTCATAATCAGGGGATTTCCCGTATCCGCCACCCTGGGGGCAATGGCCGTCTCCTTGAGCCTGGCCGTGGGTATAACCTTAGGGGTGATTTCCGCCTTGAACCAGAACCGGTGGCCAGATTACCTGGCCGCCAGGGTGGCGGTGCTGGGGTTTTCGGTGCCCAGCTTTATCTTGGCCTCTCTGCTTATGTATCTTTTAGCCTATAAGATCAAGCTCTTTCCCACGGCCATGTGGGGCACCCCCGCCCATGTGGTCTTACCCTCCCTAGCCCTGGCGGCCCTCCCCACCGCTTTCATCTCCAGGGTCGTCCGATCCAACATGATAGAGGTTTTGCAGCAGGACTATATAAGGACGGCCAGGGCTAAAGGTCTGCCCGAAAGTTCAGTTATTTTCAAGCACGCTTTAAAAAACGCCATCCTTCCCGTGGTCACCTATTTGGGCCCTTTGATCGCCGGTATTTTCACCGGGAGTTTTGTAATAGAGAAGATCTTCGCCATCCCGGGCTTGGGTCGGGACTTCGTCACCGCCATCTACAACCGGGACTATGGCCTGATCCTGGGGCTGACCATATTCTATGCTGCCTTCCTCATGCTCATGAACCTTCTGGTGGACCTGTCCTATACCCTGGTGGATCCCAGGATCAAGCTGACCAGAAAGGAGGTCTAGGCTTGATCTCTAGGGGGGAATTGTGGCAACCCTTGAGTAAGCCCCCGGAGGCTCCAGAGGTCATGGCCCATTCCCGGACCACCTACTGGGGAGATGTGTGGAGGAATTTCCGGCAGCATCGGCTGGCCCTATGGGGTTTGGCGATAATCGCCCTCTTAATCTTCATGGCCTTAATAGGGCCCTACCTGTCGGGCCATACCTATGAGGAGCAAAATTACCAGATGGCCAACATGCCTCCCTGCAAGGAATTCTGGTTTGGGACCGATGCCTTGGGCAGGGACCTTTTTACCCGGGTATGGTATGGGGCCCGGATCTCCCTGGCCGTGGGCTTCCTCACCGCCGGGGTGGTGTTCCTGATCGGAGTCCCCTACGGGGCCATCTCCGGCTATCTGGGAGCGTGACGGACGAGGTGATGATGCGGCTGGTGGAGATCTTGGGCAGTGTGCCTTTCCTTCTATGGGTTATTCTGCTCATGGTGATCCTGGAACCGGGGCTTAAGACCATTTTTATAGCCCTGGGGGCCGTTTACTGGCTCCCCATGGCCCGCCTGGTGCGGGGACAGGTGCTATCCCTGAAAGAGCAGGAATATGTGATGGCGGCCCAGGTACTGGGGGCCAGCCCGGCGAGGATTTTATTTCGCCATATAATTCCCAACACCATGGGCCCCATAATAGTCGCTCTAACCCTCATGATCCCTGAGGCCATCTTCACCGAGGCTTGGCTGAGCTTCTTGGGCTTAGGGGTGTCAGCCCCCATGGCCAGCTGGGGGAGTTTGGCCAGCGACGGGGTGACGGCCATAACCTCTTATCCCTGGCAACTCTTTTTCCCGGCCTTCTTTATCTGCCTAACCATGTTGGCCTTCAATTTTGTGGGGGACGGGCTTAGGGACGCCCTGGATCCCCGTACCAGGGGAAGGAGGGCTTAGAATGTCCCTTATCGGCGAGATCCAGGCGGTGAGGGGGTCAGCTTGAGCCTGGAGGAGGGTGAGGTTTTGGGTTTGGTGGGCGAGTCAGGTTGCGGCAAGTCCATGACCGCCCAGGCCATACTCCGGCTGATCCCTTCTCCTCCCGGGAAAATACTGGGGGGCAACATATATTTCCGGGGAGAAGACCTTCTGCAGAAAGATCTCCAGGAGATGAGGAAGAT
>DRZV01000047.1 GCA_011375465.1 Neomoorella mulderi | reverse complement strand
TGCCCCATGCTGTTCTTGAGCCCTGACCGCGGCTTCGTATATGGGCACGGTGCCCACGGGTACGGGGGAATTTTCCAGAATAGCCCCCCGGCACTCCTTCAGGTTTGGTCCGGTGCTGAGATCCATGACCGTATCCGCGCCGGCCTCCAGGGCTGTAGATAATTTTTCCAGTTCCTCCTCTACCCGGGAGCATACAGGGGAGGTTCCCAAATTGGCGTTGACTTTAGTTCTGAGCCCTTCCCCTATGCCGCAAGGCCGGGGTAGATCCCTCTGGCGGCTGCGGGGGAGCACCACCTTGCCCGAGGCCACTTTCTCCCCAAGCCGGTCAACAGGTATCCCTTCTTTCCGGGCCACCTTCTCCATTTCCGGGGTCACTATACCCTTCCTGGCCTGCTCCAGCTGGGTCATGATTTCTCCTCCTCCCTGCGGTTAAACCTAGGATACCCGAGAGGCCCTTCTGGGTCAAGGGCAGGGCTACCTGGGTGAGTTTAGGCCGAGCGGCGGAAACACTTTGTCCAGCTCCTGAGGTAGAGGATGAAGGCCCCTATTCCCAAAAGTCCGCCCATCCATAGCAATAAATCCGGGAAGAGCAGGGGCTGGGCGTTGACCACCTCCACCCTGCCCAGCACCTCATCCCCTTGCATATAGATAAGCTCCCCTATGGGCCTTCCCGCGGGCAAGGGGGGCCTAAAGGGGTGCAGCTTCAATCTGGCTGTGGGAAGGGGGGCTTCCCGGGGTAGAACCAGGGTGAGATCCCCCGCCGCCACCAGGTCTACGGTCTCCCCCTGCCACCGGCAGGAGCCCACCCTCTCCCCCCGGCGGACCAGGGTGCATACCTGAAAATTGTCGAAGCCGTAATCCAGCAACCGGGCCGCCTCCCTCTGGGCTGCCCTTGCTGAGGGCTCCCCCAAAACCACCGCTATATACTCCTGATCCCCCCTCTGGGCATAGGCCACCAGGTTGTATCCGGAGGCAGAGGTGTAGCCTGTTTTCACCCCCTGGGCTCCGGGATAATCCCACAGGAGGCGGTTTAGGTTGACCAGTTCCGTTAACCCCTCCTCCCTCTGCCATATCCTGGTCCTGGTCCTCACCAGCATCCTGAAGGTGGGGTTTTCCAGAGCAGCCCTGGTGATGAGGGCCAGATCGTGGGCGGTCACCAGATGGCCAGGATGGGGAAGGCCGTGGGGGTTCACAAAGGTGCTGGAAAGGGCTCCCAGAGAACGGGCCTTTTCATTCATCAGTCCCACAAAACCCTCTTCCGTCCCCCCGTAATGTTCGGCTATGGCCAGGGCCGCGTCATTGGCCGAATTGAGCATCAAAGCGTAAAGCAGATCCTCCAGGGTGGCCCTTTCCCCCTCTTTTAGATATACCATGGTGCCTTCCAGTTGAGGGGGATTGGGCCCCACAGTTATCACGTCATCCAATTTCCCCTTTTCCAGGGCCACCAGGGCGGTAAGGATCTTGGTGGTGCTGGCGGGAGGCCAGAGCTGATGGGGGTTTTTAGACCATAAAACTTGTCCGGTAGTTCTTTCCATTAAAAGGGCTGCCGGAGCCCCTATCTCCGGCTGGGCCTCCGCTCCGAGGGGAAAGAGCAGGCACAGAATAAGGGTTCCCAGTATGGATTTAAAAAATCTCATCTTTGCACCCCTTTGGTTGACCTTAACGGGACCAGGGACATAGGAGGCGCTGGAGCAGGTGCAAAAGGCCGTAAAGCCCCAGACCCATGAGGGCCAGGGCCAGGATGCCGGCCCCCATGGCGGCATATTCCGCCCGGAAAAGGCCGTCGAAGATGAAGTAACCTAAACCAGTATTTCCCGCCAGGCTTTCGCTGAAGAACAGCACGGCAATGGCACTCCCAAGGGAAATTCTAAGGGCGGTAAATATATCCGGCAAGCAAGCGGGCAGGATTACATGAAGATATATATCTCCTCTGCCTGCTCCTAAAGAAGAGACCGCCAAAATGTATTCCCGGGGTATCTTCTTCACCGCGTCCCTGGAGCTGATCAATATCTGGCTGAAGACCACCAAGAATACTATTAAAATCTTAGAGGCCTCCCCTATGCCCAATAACACCAGGATAACCGGCAAAAAAGCCACCTTGGGCACAGGATAGAGGAGATATATAAGGGGAGAAAGAAAGGCATCTGCCCGAGGATCCCTTCCCGCCCAGAATCCCAAAGGGAGCCCCACCACCAGCCCCAGGGAGAGGCTGACCAATACCCGCCTCAAGCTGTGGCATAAATGCCCCCAAAGGCTGGTGGGGAACAGTTTTATAAAGGCTACGGCTACCGTAAAGGGGTAAGGAAATCCCGGATTGTCTATGAGCCAAGCCAGGAACCACCATAATCCCAAAAGAAATAAAAAGGCCAGCAGGTAGGAGAATACGGCCTGGCTAATCCTGTTTCTCGTCAAAGCCCCTTCCCTCTTCTAGAATCCGGCGTATTTGGGAGCAGGTATCCCAGAATTTCTGGTTGAAGCGATAGTTTCTCTCCCCTGCCCCAGGATTGGGTATTATTTCCCTTATGCGAGCAGGAAGCGGGCTGAGGATTATAAGCTTTTCCCCCATATATACCGCTTCCTCTATGCAGTGGGTGACCAGCACCACGGTGAGGTTATATTCCCTTTTTATCTCCCAGAAGAAGTCCTGAAGGGCTTCCCGATTCAAGGCGTCCAGGGAGGCAAAAGGTTCGTCCATCAGGAGCACCTCAGGACCTAAAGCCAAAGCTCGGGTCAGGGCCACCCTCTGCCTCTGGCCGCCGGAAAGCTGGTGGGGGTATCTTTTCTCCAAACCCGCCAGGCCCATCCGCAAAAAGAGGGGGGTGATTCTATGGCGGATCTCCCTTTCCCTCTGCCTTTTCAGCCTCAGGGGAAGAACCGCATTTTCCCAGGCTGTTTTCCAGGGGAGCAAGGCATGATCCTGAAAAATCAGGGCCACCCGAGGAGAAGGCCGGGTTACCTTTTCCCCCCCTATGAGGACGGTCCCTTCCCCAGGGGCCAACAGCCCTGCCAGGAGGTAGAGCAATGTGGTCTTGCCGCAACCCGAAGGTCCCAAGATGGCGCAGCTTTCCCCCTTCTGGACCGTAAAGCTTATCCCCTTCAGCACCGGCACCTTCTCCCCAGCAGCGGTATAGGCGAAAGTCAGATCCTTCACCTGGATCATTTTGCCGTATCACCAGGTAGATAAGATCCGTCCACCAGCTCCTCGTAGGAATAGGGCTGGGGCAGGAGGCCTTTGGCCATCATCCACCTCTGGACCTCTTCCACTTCCCCTCTGCCCGGCAGCTGGGCTGGAGAATATTTGGGGGTGAGGTAAACACCCTTTAGCTCTCCCGGTATCTGGGCCTTCTCCAAAAAGAGATCGTAGTATTTTCCTGGGTTCTCGCTCACCATCCGGGCGGCTTCATTGTAGATCTGCAAGAGCTTTTTCACCGATTGCCCCTTCGCCTTCAAGCTATCTTCCC
>DRZV01000129.1 GCA_011375465.1 Neomoorella mulderi | reverse complement strand
TAAAACCTGGCAAGAAGCCTTAAAGGAATTCCTGATTTCTCTAAAGAGCCGCGGATATTTCGACCGGAGGGAAGAAGAGGTCCCGACGGCCCAGGCCTTAGGCCGGGTCACCAGCCTCCCGGTAAGGGCCTTTATCCCCTCTCCCCATTATCGGGCCGCTGCGGTGGACGGTTTGGCGGTGAAGGCCAAGGCCACCTTCTCCGCCAGGGAGAGCGTCCCGGTTGTCTTCTCCTTGGGACAAGGGGCTTTGCTGGTGGATACGGGGGATCCGGTGCCGGAAGAATACGACGCCGTGATCCGCAAGGAGGAGCTGATCCTGAAAGGGGACAAGGTTTTCATAAAGAAGCCTGTAGCCCCGGGAGACAATATCCGGCCTGTGGGGGAGGACTTTCCAGCGGGGGAAAGGCTTTTTCCTTCTCGTCACCTTCTGTCCCCGGTGGATCTGGCCTGTCTTCTATCCGGGGGCGTTACCGCGGTGAGGGTGTGGCCGCGACCCCGGGCAGCCCTGCTGCCCACGGGGGATGAAGTGGTCCCTCCTCAGTCCCATCCAGCCCCGGGGCAGGTGCTGGAGAGCAACAGCACCATGTTGGCCGGGTTGATCACCCTGTGGGGAGGCTGTCCCCAGGTGTTGCCCATAGTGCCGGACGACCCCGGCCTTCTGGAGGAGAGCCTGGACAGGGCCCTAGAGGAGAACGATATGGTGCTGGTCATAGCGGGTTCCTCCGCGGGGAACAAGGACTACACTGCCCAGGCGGTGGCCCGAAAGGGCCAGCTCCTCACCCATGGAGTGGCCATAAGACCTGGCAGGCCAGTGATCTTGGGGGTAGCCAGGGAAAGGCCGGTGATAGGGGTGCCGGGATATCCCATATCCGCCTTCATATGCGCTCAGCTCTTCGTAAGGCCTCTGGTGTACCACAAGCAGGGGCTCATACCTCCTCCCTGGCCTCGGCTCAAGGCCAGGCTGGCCCGCAAGGTGTTCTCCCCCTTGGGGGTGGAGGAGTTTATCCGGGTCCGTTTAGAAAAAGAAGGAAAAATTTTGTGGGCCGTACCGTCTCTCCGGGGGGCCAGCACTGTTTTGAGCTTAGCCCGTTCCCATGGAATGGTGGCGATACCCCCTTGGGTGGAGGGGTATGGGCAGGGGGAGGAAGTACAAGTTTATCTTCTACCCTGGGTTCAGGAGAAGGGGGTGAGAAGTTGAAGGACAATTTTTGGCCGTTGCATCGAATATCTGCGCATTTCCATAACCGATCGGTGTAATCTGCGCTGCCGCTACTGCATGCCCCCTTCTGGGATAACCCTAACAACCCATGGGGATATCCTGCGGTTGGAGGAGATAGCCCAACTGGTGAAGGCCGGCATCCGGGTGGGGATAAAACGCCTGCGCCTTACCGGAGGCGAGCCCTTGCTGAGGAAAAATGTAGCCACCCTGGTCTCCCTCCTAAAGGGGATACCCGGGATAGAAGAGGTCAGCATGACCACCAACGGCTTGCTCCTGGAGAATCTGGCCCATCCCCTAAAAGCGGCGGGCTTAGACCGCATCAACATAAGCCTGGATACTCTAAGGCCGGATCGCTACAGGTATATCACCCGGTGGGGGGATTGGGAGAAGACCTGGAGGGGGATAGAGGCCGCCCTGGAGGCAGGGCTCCATCCGGTTAAGCTGAACGTGGTGGTCCTGAGGGGATTTAATGACGACGAGATTTTAGACTTCGCCCGGCTGACCCTGGATAATCCCCTACATGTGCGTTTTATAGAGCTCATGCCCTTGGGAGAGGCTTTAGCCATGGAATCCTGTTTCATGTCCGCAGAAGAGGTCCGGGCCGTGATAACCCAAGCCTACGCCCTCGAGCCCGATCATGGGGTGACGACCCGAGGGCCGGCGGTGAATTTCAGAATACCAGGGGCTGAAGGCACCTTGGGGTTTATCAGCGCCCTCTCCCAGCACTTCTGTCAGCGCTGCAACCGCCTGCGCTTAACTGCGGACGGAAAGCTCAGGCCCTGCCTTTTCAGCGATTTGGAAATAGACGTGAAGGGTCCTTTGAGATCCGGGGCTTCGGAAGAGGAGCTGGCCGCCCTCTTTGCCCAGGCCATAGCCCTCAAGCCCCAAGGCCATCATCTGAAAAAAATGGATGGGGTGAAGAGGGCACAAGCCTTAAAAAGAGCCATGCACCAGATAGGGGGTTAGATCTTGGAAAAAGGGGAATTGACCCACTTGGACGAAGAGGGAGCAGCCAGGATGGTGGACGTGAGCCAGAAGGAGCCCAGCCACAGGATGGCCGTAGCCAGGGCCCGGGTGCGCATGGGCCGGGAGACCTTGGAGATGCTCTTAAAGGGGAAGGCTGCTAAGGGAGACGTGCTGGCTGTGGCCCGGGTGGCGGGGATCATGGCTGCCAAAAAAACCAGCGATCTGATACCCCTCTGCCATCCCCTGAGCTTGAGCTCCGTCAGCCTTCACTTTTCTCCCAATGCTCCCGAAGGGTTTTTGGAGATCGAAGCCCGGGTGCAATCTTATGGCCCTACTGGTGTGGAGATGGAAGCCCTTACCGCGGCGAGCATAGCTGCCCTCACCGTTTACGACATGCTCAAAGGGGTGGAGAGGGGCATGACCATAGAGGCCATCCGGCTGGTGGAGAAAAGGGGTGGGGCCAGCGGCCTTTTCCGGCGGGAAGGGGAGGAGCCCTGGACAGAAGTTTAAGGGAAGGTGGGATCTTGGAGGGAAAAAATAAGGCCAGATACCGCATAGCCATCCTCACGGTGAGCGATAAGGCCTCCCGAGGGGAGCGGGAGGATCTATGCGCCCCCCTTATCCAGGAGATGGTGGGCCAGGTAGGGGAAGTGGTGGCTTATGCCATAGTCCCGGACGAGCAGGAAGAGATCGTAGCCAAGCTCAAGGAGTTTTGCGACGATAAGGGGGTTGATCTGGTCCTCACCACTGGAGGGACGGGCTTCGGGCCTCGGGATGTAACCCCGGAGGCCACTTTAGCGGTGATAGAAAGGGAGGCCCCGGGGTTGCCGGAGGCCATGAGGTCCTATGGCCTTAAATCCACCCCCTTGGCCATGCTATCCCGGGCCCGGGCCGGGATCCGGGGAAAGGCGCTGATCATCAACCTTCCCGGCAGCCCTGCGGGGGTAAAGGAGGGCTTATCCGTCCTCCTTCCTGCCCTGGATCATGGTCTGGCCATTTTAAAGGGACAGGCCGGAGAATGTGCCCGGCCTCGGAGCCAGGGAGATGGGTAGTATGTTTTTGGTCTCAGCTCGGGTAGAGGAGTTAAAGGAAATTGCCCCCTCAGTGTACAAATTGAAGCTGTGGGCTCCCCAGATAGCCCTCAAAGCTTGTCCTGGACAGTTTCTACATGTGCGTTGTGCCCAGAACTCCAGCTGCGACCCCCTGCTCCGCCGCCCTTTTAGCCTTCACGATCGGCAGGGGGAGCACATCTTTTTACTTTTTCAGGTAAAGGGCCGAGGGACAAGGTGGC
>DRZV01000126.1 GCA_011375465.1 Neomoorella mulderi | reverse complement strand
GGATCTCTTTTTTCCCACTGGCCTCCAGAGAAAACTTTATGTAGTTGCTGTCCTCCACAGGCTGGGCCTGAATCCTATAAGCCTTAAGGGCTCTGGGATCGTCCGGAAGCCCTATCTCCTTCAGGGCCCTGGACAGGAGGGAGGGGCTTTCCAGAATCTCCTTGGCCTCAGCAGCCTTTAGGGGACGGTTTTCTATATTACCGAGGTCCACCAGGGCCTCCACCTTGTAGACCTTGGGCATAATCAGGCTGCCCAGCACCGCCCCTAAAAAACTGATGAGGGTTACTGCCAAAACCAACCGCCACTTTGATCCTATGGCTGTAAAAATTTCCCTTAAATCTAACTCTTCGTAATCCCTGTCGTCTATGCGCGCTGGTTCCTTTGCCTCCAACTCCTTACCTCCCACAATTTTCTCCTGAGGGTTTATATTCGCTGCCTTTCTGGTGCTTCCTGCCGGGCTTTGAAATTAAAAGGTTGGGGTGCCCTGTCTCTTCAGCTCCCATCGCCACGCTGAGGCTATGATCTTTTCTAGATCCTGATAGCGGGGCTTCCAGCCCAGGACCCCCTTTATCTTTTCCACCCTGGCCACCAGGACAGGAGGATCCCCGGGCCGCCGTCCCTCATATCTCACAGGGAAATCCACCCCGGTGACCTTTTTGGCCGCCTCTATCACCTCTAAAACCGAATATCCCCGGCCATAACCGCAGTTGAACACCTGGCTTTCTCCGCCGGAAAGGAGATATTCCAAGGCCAGGATGTGGGCTTCAGCCAGATCCTCCACGTGGATGTAGTCCCGGATGCAGGTGCCGTCGGGAGTAGGGTAATCGCTCCCGAAAATGCTGAGATATGGCCTCTTCCCTGCGGCCGTCCGGGTAGCCAGAGTTATGAGGTGGGTGGTGTTTTCCTTGCCCTCTCCCAGCCGGCCGTCCATGGCCGCGCCCGCCACATTGAAATAACGGAGGGAGACGTAATCCAGCTCCTCCGCCGCAGCCATATCTTCCAGCACCTTCTCCATAACCGCCTTGGTCTGGCCATAGGGGTTTATGGGATTTAGAGGGCATTCCTCCCCTATGGGTATTTCCTCAGGCACCCCGTAAACCGCGGCGCTGGAGGAAAATATGAGCTTCCTGATGCCCAACCGGACCATGCATCTTAAAAGATTGATGCTTCCCTGAACATTATTTACATAATATTTCAAAGGTTGGGCCACCGATTCCGGCACCACTATATGCGCGGCGAAGTGCATGACCGCCTGAGGTCTAAATGCCTCCAGGGTCTTTTCTAGTAGAGGCAGATCCAGCAAATCGCCCACCACCAGATCTCCATAGAGCACGGCCCAGGGATGTCCCGTGGACAAGTTATCGTAGATCAAAACCTCATAGCCCCTTTCCCCCAGAGCTTTGACCACATGGCTGCCGATGTAACCCGCCCCTCCTGTCACCAGAATCCTGGTCAAATTTAAACCCCCTTTAGAGATACATCCCCCTTATCAATGCCTGAGCCAAATGAACATGGCAATCAATTAGCCCCGGCATTATTATATCGCCGCCAACATCAATCAGTTTTTTTGTCTTTATGTTTGGGTAATAAATCTCCAGTTTTTCCTATATCTACAATATCCTGCCCCTCAATGGCCAAAGCTCCGTTTTGAATAATACGTCTCTGAGAATCCACGGTAATGATGGTACCGTTAATCAATAAATATCCCAAACACATACCTCCTCTAGCTGGCTTTATCCTTCAGCATTACAGTGCTCAGGGTGCGGAGGAGGAGCCTGAGATCTTCCAAAAAAGACGCCCTCTGGCCGTATATCAGGTCGAATCTCAATTTATCCTCCGGGGGAGTGCTGTATTTTCCTTCCACCTGGGCCAAGCCGGTAATGCCCACCGGCAGGCTGTGCCTTAAATTATATCCAGGTATCTTGGCCTGAAATTGGGACACGAAAAACGGCCTTTCGGGACGGGGCCCCACAAAGCTCATATCCCCCTTCAACACATTCCACAGCTGAGGCAATTCATCTATCCGGGTCAACCTTAAAAACCGCCCCACCCTGGTAATTCTGGGATCTTTGCCGTGGCTGAGCACAGGCCCGGTAAATTTCTCCGCCTCGGGTATCATGGTCCTCAGTTTAATCAGGCGAAAAATCCTCCCGTCCTTGCCCACCCGCTCTTGCAGGTAAAAGGCCGGACCAGGGGATTCTATCTTTATGGCCAAGGCAGCTAGAAGTATTAAAGGTGCAAATAATATCAGGAGGCTAACAGCCAGAGTTATGTCTAAAAACCTCTTCCATCCTCCGGGACCATTGCCAGCACCGTGAAGATGGAGGACGGGTATTCCATTTAACTGGGCAGGAGTGGCTTGGGCCAAAAAAATCTCCTCCACTTCGGGGATCAAAAATACCGGAAGCCCTCTTTCCACCGCCTGCAGGATTATTCGGCTCCTTTTCTCTTTCTCTATCCCGTCACATATCAGAACAGCAAAAGAAGGGGTTTTATCGAAACTGGCCGCTATTTCTGGAAAAATTCCTCCGTCTGGGATCTGCGAGAAAGACAAATTATCTGTCTCTAAGACCCCTACTATATTTATGACACTTCCATCGTAATCCGTTAAATCTTTGATCCTTTTCTGCACCTGGAGGGCTGGACCTACTATGAATAACTGCAACGCCCCCTCCCTTTTCAGAGACCATATCCATAAAAAACGCCGCCACGAATATAACAATAAAAACTGAAGGGCGGCAGCCATAAAAAAGATGGTCCGAGGGAAAGCATAGGTCTGCATTAAATAAGAAAGACTGATACCCGAGAGCATCAGCAGGGAAACCACGCATATAAGGGAAGAAAGGAATTCTGACCAACGCCGCTTGTGCTCAGAATAAAATTCGTAGACGTATAAGAAGATGACCGCCACCAAGGTCAAGGCGGGAAGGATATGTAGATAGGCCTTCCAGTTCGCTTCCGGAAGCCTGCCTTGAAACCGGAGAAGAAAAGCCAAAAAATATCCAGCGTGGATGCACAAAAGATCCCCCACGATTTTAACCGCTTGTCTCAACGCATGTTCCACCTCTCCAGCTTTTTCTTTTATTTCAGTCTATTTTCGCCATCACCCTCCTTTTTCCTTCTGGTATTTGTTTTTCTTTCATGTGGTATACTGTGGTAAGTAGGAGTGACAGAATTATGCCTTACATAATGCCTCAAAAAGAAAAGAGGCTAAAAGTGCTAAGAGATGAATTAGAAAGAGCTATTTCCTCCATTATATCTTTAAATCCTGAAAAAGTGGTACTATTTGGTTCATTGGAAAAGGAAGACGTGCATTCAAAAAGCGATATCGACCTTTTGATAGTCTGGAAGACTGACCTGCCTTTTTTAAAAAGATTGGAAGTGTTTTATGATGCCATAAAGCCAAATGTGGCAATGGATATACTGGTTTATACTCCAGAAGAGATTGAAAGATTATACGGAGAAAATAGATTTATAACAAAAGTATTAAAT
>DRZV01000024.1 GCA_011375465.1 Neomoorella mulderi | reverse complement strand
TTGCGCAGATGGGACGGGGGTGCCACCAGGCGGCAATTTATCCCTGCCCTTTTTAAGGCCTTTTCCCCGGCTATAGCCTGCTCCACAGCATGGAACAGCACCAGCCCCCTATCCGAAACCTCTTCGGGCAATTCCTGTCTTTTTTTCCAAAACCAACCTATAACCATAGAGGACACCCCCGCTCTTTTGTTTTACGCCCTCTCCCTCATGGTGAAGGCCACCCAGAGGGCGAAGATGAGGCCTATTATCACGGCTATGGGGCCATAGGCGCCCAAGGCCCCTGCCGGGTTCTGGGGAGTGGCTCCAGAAGAAGCCAGCATGAAATTGTGGGCAAAGGCCGCCCCCACTATTATCCCCAGGATGAACACCCCGGAGTCGATGTCCCCCTCACCTGCCATGATGGTCTGGCGCAGGGGGCATCCACCGGCCAGGATGAAGCAGAGGCCGGCCAGCACCATACCCAGGAAATTCCATAGCTGATTGGCCTGGGCCACAGGCTGGTTTAAAGTCCCCACCTTGATGAATCCGCCCACAGTGGCGTTTAAAATCAAGTTGACTATCAGAGCTCCTAGGAAAAAGGCGGCCACGCCGCTGAAAAGGTAGGCATCCCTTACCAGGAAGAGATCCCGCCAGGCGCCGCAGGAGCAGAAGCGGGTGCGCTGGGCCAAAATGCCCACTATGATGCCCGCTATCAGGGACATCGCTATGTCCGCATGCTGGGATCCGGGACCCTCTTGGCTGAAGAAGATGAAGGGAGGCTTGGCTATGACGAAGAAGAGCAGAAGCAGCATGAAAAGGCACATGATCCAGCCCGCAGAAGGATACACGGGCCGGGCTGCACCCAGGTTAAAACCCTCTTTCAAGAAATAGACGCCCACCAGTATACCTGTAAGCAGTCCCAGCAGGGCAGCCACCGCGTTCAGATCTCCTCCTGCCAGGCGCAGGAGCATCCTTATGGGGCAGCCCAGGAAGACCAGGGAACCTATGGCGGCAAATACCCCCAGGAAGAAGCGCACCAGGGGGGCTGATCCGCCCCGGGGCCGGAACTCCCGGAATATCAGGCTGGAGATAAGGGCCCCGAACAGGAAACCCAGTATTTCAGGCCGGATATACTGGACCACTTTGGCCCGATGCAGGCCCAAAGCCCCAGCTATGTCCCTATAAAAGCAGACCACGCATGTGCCCATATTTTTGGGGTTACCCAGATAGACCAAGAAGGCGGCCAGGGCGCCAATGATAAAACCCGCTACAGTGATGAAGCCATATTTCTTCCAAAAACTTCCAGTCTGAACCTGAGCCATCTTCACACCTCCGTTTTATTATTTTTTCAGGGACAGTTTTTTGTCTTGCAGCTGGCGAGCTTTTTCACCTCCCTCCATGATTCTATTACATTATTCTCCCCTCTTTAATAATCTCCTTCATGCCTTCTATTACCTTTTGTTATAGCAATGTCCCCAGCCCCATGCCCCCGGCTAAATTTTCCCTTTCCCTGGACGAAAATCGAATATAGAAGGGGGCTTGGAGTCAACATGGATCTGGCTAGCCTTCTGGGACTCCTTACCGCTGTACTGTCCATAATCATAGCCCTAACCCTGGAAGGGAACAAGCTGAGCGCCCTGATAAATATCCCGGCCATGCTCATTATTCTGGGGGGTACCATAGGGGCTACAGTGTTTTCCCTGCCCTGGAAACAGGTGGGAAAAGCCCCTGGGCTCCTCCTTAAGGCCTTTCAATCCCAGCCGAGGCATGCGGGTGAGTTAATCGAGATATTGGTGGAACTGGCGGAAACAGCCCGGCGGGAGGGTTTGCTGGCGCTGGAAAGTCGGGCTCAAAATCTGGAAGACAACCTGTTGCGCCAGGGAATAGGCTTTGCCGTGGACGGCATCGATCCCGAGGAAATAAAGCGCATACTGGAGGAAGATATATTTCTGCGCCAGCAGGAACTCAAAAAGGGGGCCGCCATCTTTGAAATAGCCGGGGGATACGCCCCCACCATGGGTATCATAGGGACAGTTATAGGGCTGGTGCATGTCCTGAGCAATATAAGCGACACCACCAAGCTGGCAGGGGCCATCGCGGTGGCCTTTCTGGCCACCCTCTACGGAATCGCCACGGCCAATATTTTCTGGCTGCCCATCGCCAGCAAGCTCAAGTCCCAAGCAGAGGAACAGGCCCTAATGGATCACCTGGTCCTGGAAGGGATTCTGGCCATAGTCCAGGGCAAAAACCCCCGCCTCATCCGCCGCGAACTGGAAATTCTAGCGGGAATTGCTGTTTTCGAAGAAGCAAAGGGGTTATAAAAATATGTCGTTGTCAAAGAAACTCGGTTCCCAAAACTCGGAGCCCTCCCATGGAGGAGCAGGGATGATGCGGTGGCTTCTGACCTATGCCGATCTCATAACCCTGCTCCTGGCCTTCTTCATCGTCATGTACGCCATATCCAAGGTGGATGTGGAGCGTTACCAGCAGCTGGCCCGGGCCTTGAGCCAGATCTTCCATGGAGGCGGCAGCGGCCTTTTTCTCCCCGAAGGGGGAGAAGGGATCTCTAGCGGGGAGGTACCCGCCGAACTGGCGGATCTCTCCGAAGGTCTGGCTGCCTTCCTTTCCGAACAGGGTCTGGGGGATCAGGTCTTTATTACCCGCACCAGCGAGGGGATAATCATCAGCTTCACAGGCTCCGTGCTCTTCGACAGCGGCAGAGCCGATCTCCGGCCTACCACTCTGCCGGTTTTGGATAAAATCGCCGGTTACCTCAAGGCCATCCCCAACTTTGTGGGCGTAGCGGGATCGACAGACGATCTCCCCATAAATACCCCCTTTTTCCCCAGCAACTGGGAGCTTTCGGTGGTGAGGGCCACCACCGTAATCCGCTATTTAACCGAAAAGGGCGGGCTTGATCCTTCCCGCTTCGTAGCCCTGGGTTTTGGGGAATACCGACCCCTTTTCCCCAACGATACGGAGGAGGGGCGGCGGAAAAACCGGAGGGTGGATGTGATAATATATTATCAGAATCCCTTTAGCCATAAAGCAGCCCCTGGGCTGTAGCCAGGGGCTGGATATTAAGCCACTTTCTGGGCCGCTATCATCTCCAGGAAGGCATCTATGCGGGTCTTCAACTGCCCTATATCTTCGGCGCTGTAGTCACTCTCCAGCACCAGAACGGGGATATTGCGCTCCTTCAGGGCCTTTTCTATCTTGCGGGCTTCAATGCAGTAGGGTTGGCAGAACTGCAGGGAGAGGTGGATCACCCCATCGGCCTTATATTCCTCATAGAGGCGCAACACGTCCTGCAGCCTCTCCTCATTGGGGGTGAACACAGCGCAGTTAACCTCCTTCATGCGCCGGGCCAGGTTCCTTATGTGCTCCTCCACCGTTTGGCCCTCTTCCGACACCTGACCGGCGAAGTATCTGGTGCCAGTACAGGTCTCCTCGGCCACGATTATGGCACCGGAATTTTCTACTATATGGTGGAGCTTCCAATAGGGCAAGGCCATGGGGGTGCCGCTCACCAGGATCCTGGGGGTGCCCTTCTCCACCACGCCGATGCCTTTG
>DRZV01000107.1 GCA_011375465.1 Neomoorella mulderi | reverse complement strand
GATGCGAAAGCTCAGGGTCTCCAATCTGGTGATGGGACCCCTGTTGGCCCGTTGCGGATATTTTCGGGTACCTTACCCTGGAGGATGCGCCATAGGTTCCCGGCCCGTGGATCTCCACCTCAAGGGGTTTGCAGCCTTAGGGGCGGAGGTGAAGGAGGAGCAGGGTTACATCGAAGCCAGGTCCTCCGGGTTGAAGGGCAGTGTGATATACCTGGACTTTCCCAGCGTGGGGGCCACGGAAAATCTCATGATGGCAGCGGTTCTGGCGGAGGGGGTTACCCTTATCCACAATGCGGCCAGGGAGCCGGAGATAGTGGACCTGCAGGATTTTCTCAACAAGATGGGTGCCCGGATAGAGGGGGCAGGCCAGGATACCATCCGCATCGAGGGGGTCAAGGAGTTGAAGGGGGGGGATCCACCGGATCATACCGGACCGCATAGAAGCCGGGACCTTCTTGGCCGCCGCTGCGGGAACCGGGGGTAAGGTGCGGGTAACCAAATGCAGGCCGGAACACCTGGGGGCCATCCTGACCAAACTGGCGGATATGGGGGCCCGGATAGATTGCCACCGCGACTCTATTTATCTCGAAGGACCCCGGAGGTTGAAGGCGGTGGACTGCAAAACCATGCCCTACCCCGGTTTTCCCACCGATATGCAACCCCAGCTGATGGCCCTGATGGCTGTGGCTGAAGGGACCAGCATAATGGTGGAGACCATTTTTGAAAACCGCTTTAAGCATGTTCGTGAATTGTGCCGCATGGGAGCCGATATAAAGATAGAAGGGCGGATGGCGGTGATAAACGGGGTCCCCAAATTGAGCGGATGCCCTGTGGAAGCTTCTGATTTAAGGGCAGGGGCGGCCCTGGTTATAGCCGGCCTTATGGCCCAGGGGATTACCCAGGTCTCGGGGATAGAGCATCTGGATAGGGGTTATGAATTCTTGGAGAACAGGCTGGCTTCCCTGGGGGCCAAAATAAAGCGGGTTAAGGAGTAAAAACCACCCCTTTTCTTTTTAAGTTCCTGAAGGACAAGATCTCCGGGAGGGGAGAGCATGGCAGGGCAGATCTACCATTTCCCCTCGAAGGGGGCCTGTTATAAGAGGCGCAGGGTCAGGGTTTTGATCCTTCTCCTGCTTCTGGGTGCCTGTTACGGTTTTATCCATTCCCCCTTTTTCCGCCTCGAAGACATCGAGTTTGAAGGCAATCGGCACGTTTCCTGCCAGGAATTGTTGGGCTTGATGGGGGTGGAAAAGGGCATAAATATCTGGAGGATAGATACTGGCCTTGTATGCCAGCGCCTGGGCGCCCATCCCTTGATAGAAAAGGTGCAGGTAAGGCGTTGCTGGCCGGGAAAGCTGTTGGTGCAGGTCAAGGAGAGGACACCCATGGCCCTTTTGTATTGCCAGGGGAAATTCTGGGTCCTGGACAGGGAAGGGGTGGTGATGTTCAGCAGGGACAAGTTGGGGAACCTGTCCCTGCCCCTTATCACGGGTTGTGATCCGGGACCCATAGGGCCGGGCTACAGGATAGAGGACGAGGGTATAAGGGCGGCTTTAAAGGTGATAGCCTGTGCGCCTCAGCCTTCACCTATCCAGGAAGTGATCGCCCCTTCCCCCGAGCATTTAAATCTCGTCTGGGCCGGCAATTTCTTTATAAAATTTGGGGAGGCCCATGCTTCAGAGGAAAAATTCTCCAAAATTTATCAGGCCCTGGCCTCTTTAGACACCCACAGGGGGGAAGTGGAATACATAGACGTGAGCTTTACTGGCCCGCCGGTGGTAAAATATAATCAAAAAGAACACAGCAAAAAGAAGGAATGAGGTAAATGTGGATTTCCATTGTGGGTCTCCTGTTGGGGATATTGCTGGGTTTGCTCCTGCCGGTGAACATACCCGTGGTGTACAGCAAATACATGTCCGTGGCGGTTCTGGCAGCCCTGGACTCCGTATTCGGGGGGATCAGGGCCAGCATGGAGGACAGCTTCGATAATGTGATTTTCCTCAGCGGCTTTTTTTCCAATACCCTCCTGGCAGCTTTCCTGGCTTACATAGGAGACCAGCTGGGGGTAGAACTCTACCTGGCCGCAGTGCTGGTCTTCGGGAGCCGGCTGTTCCAGAATTTGGCGCTCATCAGGAGGTACCTCTTAAGGAGGAGAAGGGAAAGCGCTGTGAAGTAAAATTATCTGTAAAAAGGAAAAAACGGGTTCAACGTCGAATTCTTAGGGGACGTAGGGCCCTTCCTGGAGGTGCCAGAGCTTGCCGAGGGACAATGTGGTGGTGGGTTTGGATATCGGCACTACTAAAGTGGTGGTGGTGGTGGCTGAGCCGGCTCCCGAGGGCACATTCCATATATTGGGATTAGGAGAGGCGCCTTCTGGTGGGCTCCGAAAGGGAGTCATTATAGATATAGAGGGGGTAGCCCGGGCCATAAGGGGAGCTGCGGAGCAGGCAGAGCGCATGAGCGGCCACAGGATCTCTTCCGCTTACGTGGGGCTGACCGGCCCCCATGTAGGTTCCATAAACAACAGGGGAGTGGTGGCCATCACCGGGCCAGGCGGAGAGGTGGTCCCGGAAGATGTGGAAAGGGTCCTGCAGGCTGCCCAAGTCATCCCCTTGCCGGCGGAACAGCGCATAATCCACGTTATCCCCCGCCAGTACATCATAGACGGCTATGACGGTATTACCGATCCGGTGGGCATGTGCGGAGCCCGGCTGGAAGTGGAGGCCCAGATAGTGACCGCGGCGGGGGCAGCGGTGCAAAATGTTGTAAAGAGCGTGGAGAGGGCCGGCCTTAGCGTGGAGGAACTGGTCTTATCCCCCCTGGCTTCTTCCCTGGCGGTTTTGCAGCCGGCGGAAAGGGAGCTGGGATCAGTGGTGATCGATCTGGGAGGGGGAACCACGGAGATCGCCCTCGTCTCCCAGGGTAGCCTCTGGTATGCCGGTGTTCTCCCCATAGGGAGCGAACATATAACCAGCGATCTGGCGGTGGGGCTGCGCACTCCCTTGGCCCAAGCAGAGGAGATAAAAAGGGAATACGGCTGCGTCCCCGCCAGTCAAGCTTCCGATAGCCTTATCATAGAGGTGCCGGTGGTGGGGACGAAGGAGAAGCGCAAGGTCTCCCAGAGGGTGCTGGCCTCCATAATCGAACCCCGGGTGGAGGAGATATTCCATCTGGTAAAGCAGGAAATGGAAAAATCCAAGTTCCCGGGGCTTCTCCCTGGAGGGGCAGTGCTGACGGGGGGAGGCTCGCTTTTGAGGGGTATGCCCCAGCTGGCCTCAGAAGTCCTGGCCCTGCCTGTACGCCTGGGATGGCCTGGAGGGATGGGGGGATTGGCGGACATGGTGGCTTCCCCCCTCTACTCTACGGCTGTAGGGCTGGTGAGCTATGGAGTAAACCGTATAGCCCAGGGCCAGGCGGCTGCAGCCCGGGAATCCCCCTGGGGGAGCCTTTGGATCGGGATAAAAAACTGGTGGCACGATCTCTTTATCGGGATAAAAAACTGGTGGCGCGATCTCTTTTAGGGAGGAGGAGATTGAGGTGCTGGTGTTTGAAGACGGGGAAATGAATCAGTTGGCGGTTATAAAGGTGGTGGGGGT
>DRZV01000081.1 GCA_011375465.1 Neomoorella mulderi | reverse complement strand
TCATGGATTGGTGAGGTTTGTAGACGGCTCCCTCTTGGCCCATTTGGGACCAGCGGATATGCGCCTTCCCATTCAATATGCCCTGAGCTGGCCTGAGCGATGGTCCTCTCCGGTCAGACCCCTAGATCTGACTGCTGTAGGTATGCTGGAATTTTATCCCCCTGATCTGCAGCGCTTCCCTTGTTTAGATCTGGCCCTCAGGGCAGGCAAAGCTGGGGGCACTTATCCGGCGGTGTTGACGGCAGCTGACGAGGTGGGAGTGGAATATTTTTTGAAAAAACTTCTGCCCATAACCCATATACCCCTTTTGGTGGAGCGGGTTTTGGAGGAGCATCAACCTCTGCCCGGGAACACTCTGGATGAGATCTTAGCCGCCTACAGCTGGGGAAAGAAGAGGGCAGAGGAGATAGTCCAAATCCTTATCAGGAGGTAAAGGGATGCTCACCATAATCTTGGCCCTGCTCATTTTCGGCCTCCTCATAGTGGCCCACGAGGGGGGGCACTTTTTAGCTGCCAAGTGGGCCGGCATGAAGGTGGAAGAGTTTTCTGTGGGTTTGGGCCCTGCCATCTGGCAGGCCAGGAGGGGTGAAACCCTCTACTCCCTTAGGATCCTGCCCCTAGGGGGGTATAACCGGATAGCGGGCATGGAGGAAGAAGATCAGGACGATCCCCGGGGTTTCAACCGCCAGCCTCTGACCAAAAGGATGATAGTTATAGCTGCGGGATCCGCCATGAACTTTCTCCTGGCCATCCTTATCTTTATACTGGTCTTCATGGGCTTCGGCATACCTCAGGATCTCAACGTGGTGGGCGGGGTGCAGCCCGGGATGCCTGCCCAGCAGGTGGGATTGAGGCCCGGTGACAAGATCTTGGAGGTGGACGGCCACAGGGTGGAAAGCTGGAGCCAGTTGGTGAGCCTCATACGGTCCCGGCCGGAGCAGAGGATAACCCTGCTGGTGGACAGGGGAGGAGATCTCAGGAAGATAGAGGTCACCACAGTGAGGGAGCCCCAAACGGGAGCGGGGCTTATCGGCATAACCCCGCCTTGGGCCAGGGAGAACCTTTACAACTCCATTGTGCTGGGGCTGCAGCAGTCCCTTTTGATGGTAAAGATGATCATCCTGAGCCTTCTTAAAATGGTGAGGGGCAAAGCCGGAGCTGAAGTAGTGGGCCCTGTGGGCATAGTCCAGATGGTGGGGCAGGCGGCCACTGGGGGTCTGGTCAATGTGCTCAGCTTTACAGCGGTTTTGAGCCTGAACCTGGGGCTCATCAACCTGCTGCCCATACCGGCCTTGGACGGGAGCCGCCTGGCCTTTTTGTTCCTGGAGGCCCTGAGGGGTAGACCCCTGGATCCCCGGAAGGAGAACCTAATCCACCTGATAGGTTTTATATTGCTCCTCGCCCTTTTGCTCCTGGTGACCTATAAAGATATAATGCGGATTTTTTTCAGTTGAGGTGAAAAGCCTTGATCCTGCGGAGGAACACCCGTAAAATCTGGGTGGGTCCTGTGCCTGTGGGGGGAGGATCCCCTATATCCGTCCAGTCCATGACCAAAACCGACACCCGGGACGTGGCCTCTACGGTACGGCAAATTAAAGAGCTGGAGGAGGCCGGCTGCCATATCGTGAGGTTGGCGGTGCCTGACCTGGAGGCGGCCCAAGCCTTGGCCCGCATAAAAGCCCAGGTAAACCTGCCCTTGATAGCCGACATCCACTTCGATTACCGTCTGGCCCTTAAAGCCTTAGAAGCCGGAGTCGACGGTTTGAGGTTAAACCCCGGCAATATAGGCTCCCCGGACAAGGTGAGGGCTGTGGTAAGGGAGGCGTTGGCCCGGAAAGTACCTATAAGGATAGGGGTGAATGCGGGCTCTCTGGAGAGGGACCTGCTTCAGAAGTATGGAGGCGTAACCCCAGAAGCCATGGTGGAGAGCGCTTTGAGGCATGTGAGAATTCTGGAAGATATGGGGTTTTACGATATAAAGATATCCCTCAAGGCTTCCCAGGTCCCCTTGATGTTACAGGCCTATCGCCTGATGGCGGCTAAAGTCAGCTATCCCCTTCACCTGGGAGTTACCGAGGCAGGCCCCCTCCTCCTGGGGACGGTCAAGTCCTCCCTGGGGATAGGCATCCTCCTGGAAGAAGGTATAGGGGATACCATCAGGGTCTCCCTGAGCGGCGATCCCGTGATGGAGGTGCTGGTGGGCAAGAGCATACTTCGCTCTCTGGGCCTTCTGGAAGAAGGGGTAGATCTGGTTTCCTGCCCCACCTGTGCCCGCACCCAGATAGACGTGGTGGGGATCGCTAACCGGGTGTGGCAGGAGCTAAAGGATATAAAAAAACCGTTAAAGGTGGCCATTATGGGCTGCTCCGTTAACGGCCCGGGGGAGGCCAAGCAGGCCCATGTGGGTTTGGTGGGTGGACCAGGATATGCCCTCCTCTTCAAGCTGGGGAAGCTGAGCAGGAAAATAGAAGGGGAGGATCCGGCCCAAGCCCTTATAGACGAAGTGCGAGCTTTAGCAGAGGAGGGCTAAATAACAAAAATAATATCTTTAGGAGGGGAAAGCATGCTCACCAGCAGGCTATTTGCGCCCACTATGAGGGAATTGCCTGCCGACGCCGAAATCGTCAGCCACAAGCTTCTTCTTCGGGCAGGATTCATCCGCAGAGCAGCTGCGGGCATCTATACCTTTCTGCCCCTGGGAAAAAGGGTGTTGAGCAAAATCGAGAGGATAATCAGGGAAGAAATGGACAAAGCTGGGGGGCAAGAACTGCTGCTGCCCATAATCCAGCCAGCAGAACTGTGGCAGGAAAGCGGACGCTGGGAACTCTACGGCGAAGAGATGTTCCGGCTTAAGGACAGGCATCAGCGTTCCTTTTGCTTAGGTCCCACCCACGAAGAGATCATCACCGCTCTGGTCCGCAGCGAGGTGAGGTCCTATAAGCAACTACCCCTTCTGCTCTATCAGATACAGAATAAATACCGGGATGAGCGCCGGCCCCGTTTCGGGCTCCTCCGGGGAAGGGAGTTCATAATGAAGGATCTCTACTCTTTTGACCGGGACCAGAAAGGCATGGAGGAGAGCTACCAGAAGATGTACCAGGCCTATACCAACGTATTTCGCCGCTGCGGCTTGAGGTTCCGGGCAGTGGAGGCAGATACAGGGGCCATAGGGGGCAACTACAGCCATGAATTTATGGCTTTGGCGGAGACGGGAGAAGCCCTTCTGGTTTACTGCGACCAGTGCGAGTACGCAGCTAATGTGGAAATAGCCCCCGCCGTCACCCTGGAACCCCACCTCAGGGAGGAGCCTTTGCCCTTGGAGGAGGTGGCCACCCCAGAGCAGAAGACTGTAGAGGAAGTATGCGCCTTTTTGGGGGTAAGTCCTGAAAGGATAATAAAAACCCTGTTTTACGAGGCAGATGGCCAATTGGTGGCGGTTTTGGTCCAGGGCGATAGGGAGATAAACGAAGTGAAGCTCAAAAATTATCTCGGCTGCAACCAGCTGGAAATGGCCACCGGCGATAAGGTTAAAGAAATTCTGGGGTTGCCGGTGGGCTACGTGGGACCTGTGGGGCTGGCTGGGGTTCCCCTCTACGCCGACCTGGAAGTCATGCATATGGCCAATGCCGTCACCGGGGCCAACCGGGAGGGATATCACTTTAAAAATGTGAATCCCGGCAGGGATTTCCTCCCCCAAGGGGTGGCCGATCTTCGCCTGGCGGGAGCTGGGGACCCCTGTCCCTGCTGCGGC
>DRZV01000124.1 GCA_011375465.1 Neomoorella mulderi | reverse complement strand
CAGTGGGGGCAGATGGTCCGCACCTTCTTCACTTCCCACTCGGGGGTGCGGCTCTCCCTCCACGTCTTCTCCACCAAAGCCCCCACCGGGCATACCTGCACGCAGCTGCCGCAGAATACGCAGTCTCCCGCCTCTTTAAGGGTCAGATCCATGGCAGGTGTAACCTTGGTTTTGGCCCCCCGGTGGGCTAGGGTATAGGCGTTATAATGGGTGATCTCCTCGCAAACCCGCACACATTTGGCACACAATATACACTTATTCATATCCCTGATGAAAAAGCTGTTATCTTCCTCTATGGGATAACCATATTCCTGCCGGGGGAATTCATCTCCCTTTACTCCGTAGTAATAGGCCAGCTTCTGCAGCTCACAGTTGCCCGTCCGGGGGCATACAAGGCAATCCAGGGGATGTTTAGAGATTATCAGCTCCAGTAGAACCTTGCGGGCCTCCACCACCGCCGGGGAAGAGGTCCATACCACCATCCCCTCCTCCACCTGGGTCACGCAGGCGGCGGGCAGCCCTCTTCTGCCCTCTATCTCCACCACGCATATACGGCAAGCCCCCCAGGGATTCAGATATTTATCATGGCAAAGGGTAGGTATATAGATGCCGTTCCTCTGGGCAGCCTCCAGCACCGTTATCCCTGAGGGTACAGTGACCTTTCTGCCGTCGATGGTGAGGGTAACCTCTCCCATGTGCTCCCCTCCTAAACAGTAATGATTTCATCTGTTGAATCAATTATATTATATTTTCCCTTCCAGGGCAAGGACCAGTTCATGGGGGAGAAGGAGCCTGCCGCCTTTCCTTACCCTCATGCAATCTCCGGAAATCTCGTCTATGATGACGAGTTTCCCTTCGGCTTCTCCGAACTCCAGTTTCAGGTCCAGCAATTCTAAACCCTTGTTGGACAGATGTTCCTCGAGGAAAACCGCCACCCTCCGGGCCATCTCCTTCATCTCCTGGATGGCCTCTTCCGAGGCTATGCCCAAAATCTTTAGAACCTCTTCAGTGATGAAGGGATCCCCCCTTTCGTCATCCTTCAAGGTGAATTCCACCAGATAGGGCAGAGGGGCCCCTTCGGATATATAGCGCCCATAGCGCCGGACAAAGCTACCCCAGGCTTTGCGCCGGCAGATCACCTCCAGGGGATGGGCCCGGGCCTCCTTTACGATCATGCTTTTGGGGCCGTAGCCCTCTTCTTCCCCGGAGGCCACGAAGTGGGTGGGGAAACCATTCTCCTGGAGGAGATGGAAAAAATAAAGGGAGGCCCGGAAAGAAGCCTGCCCCTTCCCCTCTATTTCCCCTATGACCTGGTTGGCCCCAGGATCGATGCGGCCCTCCTCCCCGGTGACGGTATCTTTAAACCGCAGGAGGAGCAGGCCTTTCCCAAGAGAATACACCTCTTTGGTCTTTCCCTCATAGACTTTCTGCATAACCTTTCCTCCTTACTTATTTTTCCATGTTAGCCTTGAACTTCTCCTGTAATATCTTCCTCACCTCGGCCACCTCTTTTTCCGTAGAAGTGAAGGGGCGGGATATGTTTCATAGCAGAATAAACAGCGGTCACCCCGGCCGCGTCCCCCAGGACGCAGAGGTTGGGCAGGACCCGGAGGCTGGACCAGGCCAGGGAGGACATGCTGGCCCAATACCCCGGAACCAGGAGGTTGGGCACTTGGGGATTCAGCAATACCTGGTAAGGTATATACACGGGATGGGGAGGCCAACCTTCCTTCTGGGGATAGTCAGGCCGGAGACGGCCCGTTACGGGCCATATGTAGCCCCTTTCCGCCATCATATCGGAGAACCGATAAGCGTTTATATCCATCCAGTAAAAGCCCAAGCCTATCCTCATGGGGTAATTATGGGCATCGGCCCCTTCTCCCGGACCAACACCTGCATTATATACCATAGAAGGGGTCAGGGCAAAATCCGCCTCCTCGCGGACAGCCCCTTGCGACCCCCTGGTTTTAAGGCCGTGGATGGTCTCCCTTAAATAGAGGAGGCTGCCCACCACCGGCCTTCCTTTTTCATCCCTTACTAATTTCCGCCTCCTGAAAACCGGGAAAACGCCTGAGGGCGGCGATAAACTCTTCCCGCTCCAGAAGCTCCCTGGCCTCCTGCCAGGCCCTATCCACATCCCGACAGCCATCAAGGGGCAAAAGCCCCTTCTCCCGATCCCGACCATACACCCGGCCGTCCACCGAGAAGATCAGGAGGCAGTTTACCCACCACTCCTGGCTTCCCGGCCCGTCTTGAGCGGCGTTCAAAGGCTTCAGGGCAAATCCTCTGGGCCCCCAGCGGTTATTGAAGGAGACCACTTCCGGATCCTTCCCATAGGTCTCCCTTCCTCCGTAGGCCCCCCATACTCCCTTTTCCTGGTGAAAGAACATATCCTTATAGAAACCGGGCTTAACCCCCCGCACCTTGAACATCAGAGTGGCTGCCTGCTGGAGGGGCTTCCCCCTCTCTTCAGGAGGCAGAAATTCCTCGGGCCAGTCTCCTCGGCCCACCGTGAAGGCAGAACTGGCCAGCCCCAGAAGGCGCCCGTCTTCAGAGGCGTCTATGAAAACTTCTGCCTCCAACAGAATCCTCTCCTTCCCCCAGACCACCCTTCCCCCTTAGTCCCTTTTGAGGGAGCGCAGGCACAGGGCCTTGATCCTCCCCTGTCTATCCTTCTGGACCCCGGTCACGTCCATGGCCCATAGGGTCTCGAGGTTGGGGAGCTTTCCCAGGTCCTCTTCTATGAGGGAAGCCAAAGAGGCTGGGCTGTAGTAGGGACCGGTGGCCTCAAACCAGCGGCGAAAGGACCCCCCCTGGGGGAGATCCCCTCGCCAGCCCCTGATGTCCCAGTAATTCTGTCCCCCTACCGTGGCCAGGCCTCCGTAAAGCCTTTCTGGATAGGGAACTATTATGCAAACTTTTTTCTGGGGGGCCGTAGCCGCCGCCTTCCAGGCCGCGGCGCATCCCGCCAGCCCGGCCCCGTAAACCGCTATATCGGCCCGATGTGGAGGCCGATGGGCGTATAGAAGAACTCCCGCCAACAGTACCAGGACAAGAAAGCCTAGAAAAGGTCTTCCCAGCCTCATCAGCCTTCAGCGTTCCTCCTCAACCGCTATCCCCTCCCGCAATGCCCCCACATTGGTAACCGCTATACCTTCCCCTTCTTCCAGGCCCCGGATAACCAGCACCCTCTCTCCGTCTTCCAGGCCCAAAACCACGGGACGCTTCCAGGCTTTACCCTCTTTGATAATGAACACGAAGCTCTCCCCTCCTTCCCAACGGACAGCAGCCTTGGGGATGGCCAGCCCCTGCAAGGGGGATAACCGGATAAAGGCCCGGGCCACCATGCCCGGCTTCAGGTTCCGGGATTTGCCACCTCAATCTCTATGGGAAAGCGCTGTTCTGTTCCTGCAGCCATAGGCCCTATACGGGTGATGGTCCCGGAAAACTCCTTTCCCGGCAAGGCTTCTGCTGTTACCTTAACGGGCAAGCCGGGATAGAGGTGGGGAACCATCTCCTCCCTCACCGTGCCCTGGAGCTTTAAAACTGAAAGGTCGGCTATCACCATGAGGGGAAGGGGGCTGGTGGGAGAAGCCAGCTCCCCAGGGTTGATGTTACGGCTCACCACCACCCCTTTTAGAGGGCTGGTGATAACGGAGTTGCTCATATTCACCTTTAGGGTGTTGATGGCAGCCTGGGCCGCGGCTATACCCGGACCCGAGGCGGTCTCGTATTGGCGCACGGCCATCTGATATTGCTTTTCAGCCGTCTCATACTGCCTCTGGGCCGCCT
>DRZV01000022.1 GCA_011375465.1 Neomoorella mulderi | reverse complement strand
GATTTCTACCTCGAATTTTTTAAACAAGGGCTTTGGAGGCTGCCTCTTTCAGGGCCTCGTAATCGAAATCCTCCAGCTTGGCCATCACTTCCCCTTTCTTGAGCACCACCACCGCCGGCACCTTCTTTATCTCATACCTACGGGGCACCCTCTGGTTGCGATAGGTATCGATCTTGGTGGCCTTGATTTTATCTCCGAATTCCTTCTGCAGCTGTTCCAGCAGGGCCACTTTGGGGATACTGGCTTCCACGAAAGGATTCCAGAAACCTAAGACCACCGGCACTTCCTGTTCCAGGACCTCTTTACGGAAGAGCTCTTCTTCCCTCACATACCTTTCCGCAGCCACCGCCGCGGTAGCCCCGTCACCGGCAGCGGTTACCACCTGGCGCAGGTATTTCTGCCGGCAGTCCCCGGCAGCAAATACTCCCTCTACGGAGGTCTCCAAGGTCACGTGGTCAGCTATTATATAACCCCTGTCGTCCATCTCCACCTTGCCCTTTAAAAAGTCGGTCTGGGGAACAGTGCCTACAAAGATGAACACCCCGTCGGTGGGCATCTCTTCCAGCTGACCTGTCTTTACGTTTTTCAGGACCACCGAAGTGACACCGTCGTCCCCCTTTATCTCATGGAGCATGGAGTTCCATTTGAACTTCAGTTTGGGGTGGGAGAGGGCCCTCTCCTTTACCACTTCGGTGCAGTCCAGTATCCCCTCGTCGTGTATCACTATGAGGTACACTTCTGCGGCAAAATCGGTGAGGTACATGGCCTCCTCCACACCGGCGTCGCCGCTGCCCACCACCACCACCCTGCAGTCGGTAAAGAAGTCGGCATCGCAGGTGGCGCAGTAGGACACGCCTCGGCCTCTGAATTCCCTCTCTCCAGGAATTCCTAGGGTCCTGGGCTGAGCACCGGGAGCCAAGATCACCGCTTTGGCCAAATATGTATCTCCCTTTCTGGTCTTGACCACCTTTTCATAACCGCTGAAATCTACCTCTACCGCTTCATCCCTCACGATCTGACATCCAAAATGTTCGGCATGTTCCTTCATCCTGTCGGTGAGTTCGGGTCCGGAAGTCCTTATAGTGCCCGGCCAGTTCTCCAGGAGGGCCGTGGTGGCTATCTGTCCTCCGTGACGCCCTTTTTCCAGGATCACCGTGTTGAGACGTGCCCTGGCGGCGTACAGCCCCGCGGTGAGTCCCGCTGGACCTGCCCCTATGATAAGGATGTCCACCTCTTTGGTCGCCATTTTCCCTTCTCCCTTCTTAAGAATTTTTTTCTTAAGAATTTTTTAAATTGCAGTTTCCCTTATTCGGTCTATAGCCTGACGGATCAGTTCCCCGTCTAGAAACCTGAAATCAGCCAATACCTTTTCCGGGTAACTGCCTTCCGTCACCACCAGCCCCGCCTTTTCCCTTTCCTCTAATTTTTGGATGGTCCTGTCCAGCAGCAAAATCATCCTGCCCGGCAGGGGCTTGGGTATTTTTCCTAGAAGAATGCTGCGGTAAGGATTTTCCCAGGGTTTTATGCTCCCCATCAGGGGATGGCTTATCATCTTATATCCCCGATACAGCAGGGCCAGGGCTTCCCTTAAGACCTCTTTAACCCCGCCTGGTACCTCCTTTACCTCCAACCATCTCTCTTCTTTTGCCTTTTGGATCACATCGGGGTTGTTGCTCACAAGCACGTACTCCATTCCCCTTGGCCCCACTCCTGTTTCACGAAAAATCCAGGGGATTGACCCCGGAGAGGCCCTAATTTTTATTGTGTTGCATATCTGTTAAATCATATACTACACCGAGTTGAAATCTCCTTCTTAAGATGAAAAAATATTTATCGGGGTTAAAAAAGGGTACCCCCTTTACCTATTCTTCCTTCCCCCTCTGGCCCTCTTTTCCTTCAGGGCAGCCTGGGCAGCTGCGATCCTGGCCATGGGCAGCCTAAAGGGGGAGCAGCTGACATAATCCAGCCCGATCAGGTGGCAAAACTCCACCGAGTTCGGTTCCCCCCCGTGCTCTCCGCAGATGCCGATCTCCAGACGGGGATTGGCGGCCCTCCCCTCCTTCACTGCCATCTCCATGAGCCGGCCCACCCCTTCCCGGTCTATGACCACAAAGGGGTCCACCGGCAGTATCTTGTCTTCTATATACCGGTGCATGAACTTGGCTTCCGCATCGTCCCGGCTGAAACCAAAGGTGGTCTGGGTCAGGTCATTGGTGCCGAAGGAGAAAAAGTCCGCTTCCTGGGCCAGTTCTCCCGCGGTCAAACAGGCCCTGGGGGTCTCCATCATGGTGCCCACCTTGTAGGAGAAATCGACCCCGGTCTCCTCCTTTACTTTTTGGGCCACCTGGTGGATCAGTTCCTTCAGGCACTTCAGCTCATTCACGTGGCTCACCAGGGGGATCTCCACCTCGGGGTACACCTCCACCCCCTCCTGGACCAGCTGGGCTACCGCCCTGAAGATGGCTTCCGCCTGCATGGCGTAAATCTCTGGATGGGTAAGACCTAAGCGGCAACCCCGGTGGCCCAACATGGGATTGGCCTCCCTCCTGGCCCTTACCTCCCGCAGAAGGGCCTGCTTGGCCGCCAGCTCCTTGGGATCCCCTTTCCTCTCCTGCAGGCGCACCACTTCTACCAAGAGCTCTTCCAAGTTGGGCAAAAACTCGTGCAGGGGGGGATCCAAAAGCCTTATGGTGACGGGAAGGCCCGCCATTATCTTCAATATTTCATAGAAGTCCTTCTGCTGCATGGGCAGAAGCTTCCTTAGGGCCTCTTCCCTTTCTTCCTTGGAAGGGGCCAGGATCATCTTGTGCATGATGGGGAGGCGGTCCGCCTGCATGAACATATGCTCTGTGCGCACCAGGCCTATACCCTCGGCGCCGAACTCCAGGGCCCTGCGGGCCTCCATGGGGGTATCGGCATTGGTCCTCACCTTGAGACGCCGGAAGGAGTCGGCCCATTCCAGAAGGGTCTTGAACTCCCCTATCAAAAGGGGCTCCACCAGGGGAACCTCCCCCAGGTACACATTCCCGGTAGAGCCGTCGATGGTTATTACTTCCCCTTCCTTCACTTCCAGACCGTTTATCAGGAGCCTTTTGGATTCCAGATCGATCTTTATGGCCTCGCAGCCGGTTACGGCTGGCTTGCCCATACTGCGGGCCACCACCGCTGCATGGCTGGTCATACCTCCCCGAGCGGTGAGGATCCCCTGGGCTTGTACCACACCGTGAATATCATCAGGGGTGGTCTCGGGGCGCACCAGTATCACCTTTTTTCCCGCCAATCCCAATCTCTCCGCTTCATCGGCGTCCAGCACCACCTGTCCTGTGGCCGCTCCCGGAGAGGCGGGAAGGCCCTTGGCCAGGGGCTCTGGAGAAGCCTCGGGATCTATTCGCCGATACAGCAGCTGGCTCAGCTGGTTTACATCCACCCGCAATAGGGCCTCTTCCTTGGTGATGAGGCCTTCATTGACCATGTCCACTGCTATCTTGACCGCCGCGGCAGCGGTGCGCTTGCCGGTACGGGTCTGCAGTATATAGAGTTTACCCCTCTCTATGGTGAATTCTATATCCTGCGTGTCCCGGAAGTGCTTTTCTAAAAGTTCGCATACCTGTTCGAAATGGCGGTATACCTCTGGCATCTCCTCCTTGAGGTGGCTGATGGGCTGAGGATTGCGGATGCCCGCCACCACGTCTTCTCCTTGGGAATTGAGCAGGTATTCCCCGAACAGCCCTTTTTCCCCTGTGGAGGGATTGCGGGTAAAGGCCACCCCGGAGGCGCTGGTGGATCCCAGGTTTCCGAAAACCATGGCCTGTACATTTACCGCTGTACCCAGATCGTCAGGGATTTTATGCACTTTCCTGTATACCACGGCCCGAGGGTTATTCCAGGAATCGAAGACGGCCTTTATGGCCCTCCATAATTGGTCGTAAGG
>DRZV01000023.1 GCA_011375465.1 Neomoorella mulderi | reverse complement strand
GGGGGGGACAGGTCAATGCCTGCAGGAACCGGGGTGTGGGTGGTGAAGATATGGCTGGCGGTAGCCCACTCCCTGGCGGTGGCAAAATCCAACTGGTTTTTTTCCATAAGCTGTTTTATATGTTCCAGGGCCAAAAAGGCCGAGTGCCCTTCATTGAGGTGGTAGACCCCTATATTTTTAAATTTAAGACTGCCAGGGCCCTCATGCCCCCTATACCCAGGATTATTTCCTGCTGCAGCCTCTTTTCCAGGTCCCCTCCGGATAGCTTATCGGTTATTCCCCGGTCGGGCATCCAGTTTTCCTCCAAATCGGTGTCCAGAAGATAGAGGAAAAGGCGACCCACCCTGACCCTCCACAGCTTGACCCGAACAAACCTTTCTGGAAATTCGACCGTCACGGTGAGGGGAATACCCTCAGGGAGCAGGACCTCCTCCAGAGGCAGCTGGTAATAATCATAATCGGGATAGAGCTCCTGCTGCCATCCCTGTTTATCCAAGCTCTGCCTGAAATAACCGTTCCTGTAGATGAGGCTCACCCCCACCAGAGGAAGGCCCAGATCGCTGGCGGACTTCAGGTGATCCCCCGCCAAGAATCCCAACCCCCCGGCGTACATGGGTAAAGCCTGGCTCAACCCGAACTCGGCGGAAAAATAGGCGATGTGCTGAGAGGGTTCGGGCCAACAATGGGTAGAGGAGGAATTGAGATAATCCTGGTATTCCTGCCAAAGCCAGCTCAAACGGTTGACGAAGAAATCCTCTTTGGCCACTTCCTCCAACCGCCAGGGGGATATCCTCTGCAACATGAGATAGGGATTCTGCCCGCATTCTTCGAAGAGCAACGGATCTAAACGGCGGAATAGATTTCCCACCTCCTCCTGGCGGGGCCAGTAGAGGTTTAAGGACAGGGGCAAAAGGGCCTGTAAACTTTGGGGCAAATAGGGTTGGACAAAAAAGTGTGAACGGCTTGCATATCTCTGATATTTCCCGGTAGATTTTTAGGGTCTTATCCGCCACCGCATCCCAGGTGTAATCCCTTCGGTTTTGATCCTGGCCCTACAGCCCATCTCCCAAGCCAAATCGGGATTCTGCCACAGGTAGACCAGGCAATGGAGCAGGTCATCTGGATCCCCGGGAGTAAAGGTCAATCCTGTTACCCCCTCCTCCACAATTTCCGCCAGCCCCCCTGTCCGGGAAACAATGACCGGCACTCCGGCCGCCATGGCTTCTAAGGCCACTATTCCGAAGGGTTCATAGAGGCTGGGGAAAACCGCTATACGGCTCTGGGCCAGCAGGACATCCCGCTCCCTTTCCGAGACGAACCCGATAAACTCCACCTTATCTTCTATGCCCAAGGCCCTTGCCTGCTCTTTTAACCGGGGCATAAAGGGCCCCACGCCTGCTATCACCAGCCTGGCTTCGGGATAGAGGGCTACCAACCGGGCAAAGGCTGAGATGAGTACCTGGACCCCTTTCTCCGGTACCAGGCGGCCTACAAAGAGTATTTGCTGGCTTTCACTTTTTCTTTCCCGTAAAGGTATGGGCTTCACCCCATTGGGGATGACCCGGATTTTCTCCCGGGGAGAGGGGTATAAAGACCCCGGTGGCGCCCGTGTTCCGTGGCGTGGATGGTGGCCACCAGAGGGAGGTTCCACGAGGACTTAACTTCCTGGGCCCCAGGTCCCACCATCCAGTCATGGGCGTGGAGGACCAGGCCCGCAAGGGGGCTTCCTTCCAGGATCTCATGGCCATAAGAAGCCAGTGAGAGGTTCAAGCGCAGGACCCAAAAGAGGAAATCCATCTCCTGCAGCCCCCTGTTCTCCTGGGGGAGGTAATGGAGCCGGACCCCCTCCCTTTCCTGGACAGTGGAGGTGGATCCCAAAGGTGCGGGTAACCAGTACGTGGACCTCCACCCCCCCGCCGTACCAGGGCCTCGGCCAAATCCCTGACGTGGATTCCCAGGCCGCCCACATGATGGGGAGGGTATTCCCAGCTGAACATCATGACCTTCAGCGTGGCTCCAGGAGAAAAACCCGTCTTGCCCTCTGTCCGATAGAGACGGGGATCTGCCTGGGTAAAAATGCCGTACTCCTCTTCCCTTTTCTTTATATAGCCCTCTTCCAACGCTCTTTTTTTAAACCCCTATAGAGGTTAAAAAAGCTGCCCAAGTGGTCCTCAATGCGGGACTGGGCGTACTCCACCACCGTCCTGTTGGTGAGAATAAAGGGCCAGTCGCTGCTCTGGGCCAGGAGGAGCTCCCTTACAGCCTGACAGCAAGCCCTGTGTTCCAGGCTTCCCTCTTTAAAGTCCCTTCGGGCCAGGTTTATCATGGCCCGCTCCGCCTGGTGGAGCCAGGGATAAATCCAATCGTTGGACTCGTTGAGCCATACCCGGTTGAACCCCCCCCTTCCCCCCAGCTGGAGGGACCCAGGCTGACCTCCTGCTCCGGAGGGTATTGGGCTAAATAAGAAGAAAAGGTGGTCAGGCCTACGGGTTCCCCTTCTTGGGAGGCCAGGCGCAGGACTTCCTTCAGCCATTCTGGCCCTTCAAACCACCAGTGACCGAAGAGCTCCGCATCGTAAGGGGAGACTATGATGGGCTTGCCCTCCACCAGGGGAGCCCAATGCCGGATTTGTTGCCGACGCTTGTACACAAAATCCCTGGCATGTTCTCGGGCCTTTTCATGGGCCATAGAATAGTCGTAAGGCTCCTTATGCTCGGATCTGCCTGTGATGCGATAATACTTAAACCCGGTGTCTCCCCTGACGCCGGCAATGAGATAGGGCTCCAGATAAGATAGATCCAGATCGTAACCGAATATCTCTATAGAATTCCCAGTAAACGGGGTCTCCGGGATAACCCTCCAGTCGGCTCCACACCTGGTGGGAGGTTTCCCAATCCCTCCCAAACACAGCCACCCCATTGGAAAGCTTTACTGGAGCGTAGACCGCGCTTTTGGGAGGGAGAAGGGCGTTCAGAAATCCATGGGCGGCCACTATGAAATACCTTATACCCGCTTGGGCCAGGAGATCCTCTATACCTGGTATATATCCGCATTCCGGCAGCCAGAACCCCTGGGGATACTAGCCAAAAACCTGGGCGAAAAGATCCAGCCCTGTCTGTATCTGGGTCCTGCGGGCCTCCCAGGTCAACATGAGGGGCAGGTACCCATGGGTGGCGCAGGTGGTTA
Source organism: Neomoorella mulderi (assembly GCA_011375465.1). GTDB lineage: Bacteria > Bacillota > DSM-521 > Neomoorellales > Neomoorellaceae > SpSt-1133. The sequence goes on along the minus strand of DRZV01000023.1, from coordinate 746 downwards.
TGAGCTCCAGGTGTCCCTTCAGGGCCAATTCCCGTAAAGGGCTCAGGAGGTCCCGCTTGCAATCCTCATAAAGGGATTTTATCTGCCCGAGGCGGTTAAAATAGAATTCGGCCAGGTTTTTAAATTGGGGCAGGTGGCGGGTGCGATCCATCTCTTTCTCCGCCAATTCCAGCATCCTCTTCAGGTGCAAACTATAGGCCTCTTTCGTCCTCTCTTCCAGGAGCATGGATATGAGGGTGGGAGAAAGGGAAAGGGTCAGCTGGAAGGGCAGCTTTTGCCGGGACAATTCCCGCTAACATATCAACAAGGGGAGATAGGATTCTGTCAAGGCCTCAAATAGCCATTTTTCTTCCAGGGTAGGTTGCTGGGGATGGCAGGGGATATAAGGCAGATGGGCGTGGAGCAAGAAGGCCACATAACCCTGGACCCCCTTCCGGGGAAACTCTGAAGAGGAAAACATATACCAGGAGAGGGAAGGGGACCCCTGGGAACCGGCGGGGGCAAGGATACCTCCCCCTTTACCTCCTTGCCCAGGGCTGAAGGCTGCATCCTTATTACCGATGTCTTATGTCTTAGCCCAGGAGAAGAATTGCCCGTCAGGGGTTATGACCCCCATCTCCACATAATAAGAAAGATGGGAAGCCAGGCCGCTGAAATAGCATTGTCCCCGGTCGCTCAGGGGGAAGGTGAAAACCTTCTGGACCTGGGCATCTTCTGGAGAGGAGAAGCGCAGAGCCAGGTGAAGC
>DRZV01000008.1 GCA_011375465.1 Neomoorella mulderi | reverse complement strand
GGCGGATTATGGCTATAGCGCCTTCTCCAGGAGGAGTGGCCGGGGCCACTATGGTATCCTCCAGCAATTCCTCACCCCCTTCACAATAAAGCCCAGCAATACTCATGTATCGCTGGGCCAAGGGATCTTTCTTAGAAAATGGCGAATCCCCTATTTCCTCAGGGCTATGATGACCTTGCGGTTAGGTTCCTCCCCTTCGCTGAAGGTGAAGACATCCCGATCGTCCTTCAGGGCCATATGGATTATCCGCCTCTCCTGGGGATTCATGGGCTCCAGGGCTATCCTCCTCCCCGTAGTCTTAACCCTATGGGAGAGCCGGCGGGCCAGATTGACCAGGGCTTGTTCCCTACGGCGGCGATATCCCTGCACATCCAGAAATATTTTTATTTTATTCTTAAGGCGCCTGTTCACCGCCAGATTGCACAGGTACTGGAGGGCGTCCAGATGGTCGCCGTGGTGGCCTATGAGGATGCCCAGATCCCTGCCGTGGAAATCTACGAAATATCCTTCCTCCCGCTTCCTTATCTCTATGGCCGCCTTTACCTTTAACGCCTCCAGCACCTTTTCTAAAAAGTTCCTTATGAGCTCCTCTGGCCTAGGGGATAAGGATACCCGCACCCTGGCTTCCCTTCTCCCCAGCAACCCCAGAAAACCCCTGTTGCCCTCTTCTAAAACCTGGACTTCCACCTCTTCCCTCGCTACCCCCAATTGCTTCAGGGCCATCTCCACCGCTTCCTCCACAGTGCGTCCGGTGGCTTCAAATTCCTTCATTTGGTACCTCCTTCCCCCTTAAGCAAAACTGATTGTCTTCTTATCCACCACTGCTCCAGCATGCTCAGCAGGCTGAAGGCTATCCAGTAGAGGGATAGCCCGGCGGGGAAGCTCCGGCTCATCCAACCGAACAGGAGGGGCATGAAATAGAGCATGAGCTTGGTACTGTGGTCTTTAGGGTTCTGAGCCATGCCCAGCTTCTGTTGAAAGAAGGTGGCCAGGACCACCAGAATGGGCAGGATGTAGGGATCGGGCTGGCCTAGATTGGGAATCCACAGAAAATTGGCATGGTCAACCTCTACGTAAGGAGGATGATTGGCGGAGTCGAAGAAATTGCATAAAGTGGCGAAAAGGGCTATGAGGATGGGCATCTGGATGAGCAAGGGCAAACAACCGCTTAAGGGATTTATGCCCTCTTTCTGATAGAGCTCCATCATGGCCTGTTGAGCCTTTTGGGGATTATTCTTGTACTTTTTCTGTATATCCTGGAGCTTGGGCTGCAGCTCCTGAAGCCTTTTCATGGAAATCAGCTGCTTGTAAGTGAGGGGAAATAGGGCTATCTTTACGGTGATGGTGAAGAGGATTATGGCCAGCCCATAGCTGGGCAAACCAAAAAACTTGGTGAACTCATAGAGATACTGGAGAAGGTGGGATAACAGATCGACAAAAGGTCTCATCTTTTGTTGCCACTATAAGTAGCAGCCTTCACCTCCACATTTAAGGTACAGGGTCGTGGCCACCGGGATGCCAGGGATGACAACGGGATATTCTCAAGATGCACAACAGAAGCCCTTTGGCCACCCCGTATTTGGTTACAGCCTCCAGGGCATACTGGGAGCAGGTGGGATAAAACCGGCATCTGGGTCCCCACAAGGGGGATATCCACTTCTGGTACAGCCTTAAGAGAAAGACGACCCCTTTTCTAAGCATCCTCTGTTTCCTCTATAATTCCAGCTTTTTTTCCCAACTCCATTATCTCTTCTTTGAGGGTCAAAAAATCCGCTTTGCCCGACCCCTCCTGGGCCACCACCACCACATCCAAGCCCGGCAAAAAGAGACCTAAATGCTGCCGGCAAATCTCCCTCAACCTGCGCTTTAAAAGGTTTCTCTCCACCGCTTTGCCTATTTTCTTGGAAATAGAAAAACCGAACCGCGTAAGTGAAGCCCGGTTGGGAGCCCAGCATATCTGTAATAATTTACCTCTAACCCTTTTCCCCTGGTGATAGACCCTCTTGAAATCCCTGCTCCTCAACAGGCGATGTTTGGAGGGTAACAAGCTCTCCCCCCTAAGCTGTCAGGCGCTTGCGCCCTTTACGCCGGCGGCGCTTGATGATGGCCCTCCCGCTTTTGGTGGACATCCTCTTGAGAAAGCCGTGCACCCTCTTCCTACGCCGCCTTTTGGGTTGATAGGTCCTCTTCAACCTGAAAACCTCCTCAGGATATCCCGCAAAATTTTGACAGTTACGATCATCGAAATTATATCCGAGGGCTTTTCCCCCTGTCAAGGAAAGAAATTTTCTCCTAGTTGAAGGGGTGAGATAAAGCTGGTAGGATAGTAAATAGACCCCTATCCCCAATATCCAGAACCTGGGGAAAACCCTATCCCCAGATTACACAAAAGGGGAGGTTCCTCCTTTGTCCGCTGGTCAGCTGGATGTGCTGTGGCAAAGGGTTTTGAATCAACTGGAAGGCTACATCAGCCCTTCCGCCTTAGAGGCCTGGTTCCTGGATGCCCGGCCCGTCACCATGCAGGGCAATACCTTGGTCTTGGCTGCGGCCAATGAATTTGCCCGGGATTACATACAGAGCCGTTATTATCCCCTGGTTAAAGCCGCCCTGGAAAAAATTTTGGGCCGGGAAGGGATTATACTTCAAGTCGTATGTCTGTCCCCTTCCAAAGGAGAGCCCCAAACGCCGGATTCGGATGGGTGGGAGCCCCGGCTGAATCCCCGTTATACCTTTGAGACCTTTGTGGTGGGCAACAGCAACCGCTTCGCCCATGCCGCAGCCCTGGCGGTGGCGGAGATGCCGGCCAAATCCTATAACCCCCTTTTCATCTATGGAGGGGTGGGCTTGGGTAAAACCCACCTTATGCAGGCCATAGGCCACCATGTGCGCCGGCACCTGCCCAACTACAGGGTCCTTTACATCTCTTCGGAGAAATTTACCAATGACTTGATCAATGCCATAAAGGACGAACAGACCGAAGAATTCCGGGCCAAATATCGCAACATAGATATACTGCTCATAGACGATATCCAATTCCTGGCCAATAAAGAGAGCACCCAAGTGGAATTTTTCCACACCTTTAACCATCTCTATGAGGCTAATAAACAGATCGTCATCTCCAGCGACCGCCCCCCCAAGGAAATACCCATGCTGGAGGACCGCCTTCGCTCCCGATTCGAATGGGGGCTTATCGCCGACATCCAGCCCCCGGACCTGGAAACCAGGATGGCCATCCTTAAAAAGAAGATGGAGGCGGAAAACCTGGTGCTCCCTCCCGAGGTCATGTATTTTATAGCCGAGAAGATAGATTCCAACATAAGGGAGCTGGAAGGGGCCCTCATCAGGGTGGCTGCCTATGCGGCTTTCACCAAAGAGGAGATAACCTTGGAACTGGCCGAGAGGATCCTGAAGGAAGCCCTCAACTTCTCCCAACCCCGACCCGTGACCATTGCCGCCGTACAGGAAACGGTGGCTCGCCATTTCAACCTCACAGTGGAAGACCTCAAGGCCAAGAAAAGACACCGGGGGCTAGCCTTCCCCCGCCAGATAGCCATGTATTTGGCCAGGGAATTGGTGGACGCATCCTTGCCCCAAATAGGGGAAGCCTTTGGGGGTCGGGACCATACCACTGTCCTTCACGCCTACCATAAGATCAAAGAGGAGATGGAGAGGGATCCGGACCTGGCCCACACCATCACCCAGCTCATACAAAAAATAAAAAACCGGTAATCCCCAGAGAAATCTCCCGAAAAGTCGAGATAAATGCTGGCCAGAGCAAGGTTATCCACATCTCCACAGCCCCTACTACTACTATCTAAATTAAAGATGATGATGGAGGAGAAAGCCTATGAAAATAGTCTGTTCCCAGCCTTCTCTGCTGGAAGCTGTGTTGAAGGTCTACCGGGCTGTGCCCTCCAGCTCCCCTTTGCCCTCCCTTACGGGTATTTTATTACAAGCCCAGGAAAAT
>DRZV01000002.1 GCA_011375465.1 Neomoorella mulderi | reverse complement strand
CGCCTTTGCCGGAAAGGCTTACCTTTACCTATAAGCTGCCGTAGCCTTAAAAAGGGAGGCATTGACTTGCTCTCAGTTCTGGCCCTGGAAGTGACGGAAAAGCGGCTCCGGGCCTTGGTAATGGCCCGGGGCCTCAAAGGCCTGCAAATATCCCAGTGCTTGAGCCTGGAACGCACCGCAACCGGCCCCTTCCCCTCCCTGGAAGAGCTGGATAACCTCCTGGCCCGGATGCCCGGAGCCCCCAAAAACATGGTGGTGGTCAGCAGCCAGGTGACCCTGGTGAGCCTTCCTCTGGAGCTGGCCAGGTTGAGGGCCCTGAGGGGAGAAAGGCTCAAGGAGGCCCTGCGCTGGGAGGCGGAACCCTACCTGCCCGGCCCTCCCCTGGAGTGCCTGTTGGGATACGAGGAGGGGCGCCAGGTAAGCGAGGCCCTCCAGGAAGTCTGGGTGAGCGCCATGCTGAGGGAGGAATACCAGGCCCTCAAGGGTGTTCTGGGGGAGGCGGGCCTGCGGCTGTTGAAGGTCTATCCCCCGGAGGCCTGCTTTTCCTGGGCCGCCCTCTACCCCCGTCTCAAGGGGGAAGGGGCGGTGCTCTATCTGGAAGAGGAGAGGGCCATCCTGGCCCAGGTGGAGGAGGGGAGGCTAACCTACCTGCGCACCCTGCCCCTCACCCTGGAGGAGATAAAGGCCTTTGGGTCCGCCCGGAAGCTCCACCCGGAAGTAGCGGCGGCCGTGGAGGAGATGGCCTTGCCCCCTGGCGGCCTGGCCCTGATACTGCCGGAAGGAGAGGAAGAATTTAGGGAGTTCCTGCCTCCAAGGCTGGAGGCCCGCCCCCTCTCCTTCCCCTGCCCTTTGGGACCCTGCCCTTCCTGTTTTGCCAGCCTGGTGGGGGCGGCTGCCCGCCAGCTCTCCTTCCGCCCCAGCTGGCAGGCCATAGGCGTAGACGACCGCCTGCCCCTGTGGACCCAGATAACCCGGAGGATCCACCTGGCACCCCTCATGGCCCTGCTGGTGGTCTTCGCCCTGTTCAGCGGCCATTACCTGGCGGTAAAGTATCAGACCAAGAGGCTGGCGGCCAGGGCAGAGGTCCTGAGGGCCCAGAAGGAGGAGCTGGAGAGGGCAAAAAAGCAATACGATGAATTAAAGAAGGAAGAGGAGAAGCTGAGGCAGGAACAAGATAAAAAGGAAAGACAGCTGGAATTCCTGCGCTCCGAATATGCCCTGGAACCCAGGAGGCTCTCCCCCCTCTTCGCCCTGGTTTCCCAGGAGATCCCCTCTATAAGAGAATTCCAGCCCCTGGGGCAGGGCGCCTACCGGCTCACGGCGGAGGCGCCGGAGGTGGGCACCATCAATCGGCTGGTTACCAAGCTTCAGGCCTCGCCCTGGTGCGCCTATGCCCTCCTGGAAAAGATAGAGGTGGAAGAAAAGTCCGAAAAGATAACCCTGCCCCCTCCGCCGGGGGAGGCGTCCCCTAAGACTTTGGAGATCAAGAGGAAAATATATAAGTTCACCTTGAGGATACAGGTGACCCCCTAGGAGGGATGGATGGTGCGGCCCCTGACCCGGACGGAAAAAATACTGCTGGTAAGTCTCCTGGCCATGGCGGGGCTCTACCTTTACCTCAAAAAGGTCTACGATCCCCTGATGAGGGATTTTACAAAACAGAGGCAGGAGGTGCAAACCCTCCAAAGCCAGGTGGCAGAGCTGGAGACCATACCCCCCATCAAAGGCCTGAGACAGAGGGTGGAGGAGCTAAAGGCCGACCTCCAGCGCCTGGAAGCAGAGGTGAGGACCCAGCTGGGCCACAACAAAGCCCAACGGGAGGCGGAAGTGGCCTCCACCCTGGTGGAACTGAACAACCTGGCCCTCCGCCATGGGATAGAGATAAAAGGCCTGGAATATATGAAGGCTTACCAGCCAGGGACGAAAGAAGAGCCCCCGAAGAAGGCGGGGGCCCGAAAGGATCGGAAGAAAGAAGAGGAAAAGCTGGAAAGCCCAGCAGGAGACTTCTCCTGGCTGGCCTTCCAGATAACCCTGGAGGCCGGACCCGGGCAGCTGGCAGGTTACCTGAGAGACCTGGGGAAAACCCGCTATATAGCCTACCTGCAGAAAGTGGAAATCAAGACGGCCAAAGAAAAGGATAAGGCCCCCCAGGTGGTGCTGACTTTGCTCATCTGAGGAGGTGGGATCATGTCCCCTGTTACCCCCTTTCCTTCCCAAAGAAAGCCCCGTAACATAGAGGAGCTGCTGGCGGAAACCGGCCCCCGGGAGGCCTCAGATCTCCATCTGACGGCCTACACCCCGCCCGTGTTCCGCATCCACGGGCACCTGGTGCCCGCCAGCGAATACCTCCCTTTGACCCCGGAAGATATAAGGAACCTGGTCTACCCCCTCTTGACTCCCCGCCAGATAGAGGTGCTGGAAAAGAGGCTTTCGGTGGACCTGGCGGTGAGCGTTGCCGGAGGCCGCTTCCGGGTAAACATATACCACCAGAGGGGCTGCCTGGCCTGCGCCTTCCGGCGGCTGGCGGACCACATACCCCCCCTGGAGAGCCTGGGGTTACCCCCTCCGGTTTACAGGCTGGCAGATCTGAGCAGCGGTCTGGTGCTGGTGACGGGGCCTACGGGGAGCGGCAAATCCACCACCTTGGCGGCCCTCATAGATAGGATAAACCAGCTATACTCCCGAGTGATCATCACCATAGAAGATCCCATAGAATACATCCACTTCAACAAGCGGAGCGTGATCAACCAGCGGGAACTCTACACCGACGTGGAATCCTTCGCCGATGCCCTGAGGGCGGCCCTGCGGGCCGACCCCGACGTGATCCTGGTGGGGGAGATGCGGGATCTGGAGACCATGCGCACGGCCATTATGGCGGCAGAAACAGGACACCTGGTGCTCTCCACCCTCCACGCCCGGGATACGGTTTCTGCCCTACCCCGCATGATCGGGGTTTTCCCCACAGAAGAGCAGTTCCAAGTGAGGCAACAGCTCTCCAGCAGCCTCAAGGCGGTGATAGCCCAGCAGCTACTGCCCAGGGCAGACGGGCAGGGCAGGGTCCTGGCCTGCGAAGTGCTCATGGTGACCAGCGGGGTGGCCAACTTGATCCGTCTGGGAAAGGACGAACACATACGCCAGGTCCTGGAGATCGGGGCCTGCTACGGCATGCAGACCATGGAACACCACCTGGAATCTCTGGTAAAAAAAGGCCTAATCGATGTAGACACCGCCCTGCGGGCCGCCCGTAACCCCAAAGTTCTAGAGGAGAGGTTGGAGAGGCTGGAGCTCGGCAGAAGGAGGTGGAAAAAATGCAGGGATTGGGAGATTTCCTGCTGAAAAAAGGGGTGCTGAGCCGGGAGGAGCTGGCAGCAGCCCTCCGCCTCCAGCGCCTTACCAGGAAAAAACTGGAGGAAGTCCTGGTGGAGCAGGGCTACCTGAAGGAAGACCAGCTATGGCCTCTGCTGGCCGAATTCCTCCAGCTCCCCCTCCTCAGCCTGGAGGGGCTGAAAACCTCCCCTCAGCTGGCCGAGTCCCTGCCCCGCTCCCTGGCTCAAAAACATAACCTGGTACCCTTGAGCGTCCAGAACGGGGAGATCCTGTTGGGATGCGCAGGGCCGGTCAACCCCGCGGTCTTGGAAAACCTCAGGCGCCTCACCGGGAAGAAGGTGATGCTGGGATTCCTGCCCCCTCCGGAACTGGAGCGGGCCCGGGAAGCCATCTATCAGGACGCCCCTGTGGAGGAGGCCCTTCCCGAAGGGGAGGGGGAAGTTGTCCCGGAGCAGGCTGCCCAGATCTTGGACAGTATATTGAAAAAAGCCCTGAATATGCGGGCCTCCGACGTGCACCTGGAGCCGGAGCCGGAATTCCTGCGGGTGCGCTTCCGCATAGACGGCTGGCTCCGCACGGTGGAGCAGCTTCCCCTGGAGCTGGCTCCTCCCCTCATCTCCCGCATAAAGGTGCTGGGCCGGATGAACATAGCGGAGAGGCGCAGCCCCCAGGACGGCGGCTTCCTCTTCTCCAGCGAGGAAGGGGGAAGCATAAACGTAAGGGT
>DRZV01000074.1 GCA_011375465.1 Neomoorella mulderi | reverse complement strand
CCGGCCTCTCGGTATGGTCTATCTGGGGGAAGGGGGAAGTGGGGTTATCCTCGATGAACTCTTCGATATAGGCGCTTTCCAAGACGCCGTCGGTTTTTATCCTCTCCAGGCGCTGGCGCACCTGCTGCACCAAAGCCGGGTCAACCAAATCCTCCAGGTATACCACCGCCACGTTGGTGAGGGTGTAACGGCCCAGACGCAGCAGTTCGATTTTAAGGGAAGGGGTTTTCAACCGCCGCCGGATGAGGGCCGTATTCGTCCGCAAATTCTCCACGAAGCTCTCCCTGGGCCCCCTTACCACGCTCTCCGTCAAAGGCTCCTCCACCGCCCGGTGCTCCCAGGAGCGGGTGCCCAGGGCCAGCCCCTCCTTCACCCCTTCCACCAGGAGCAGGGTGTCACTGCTCAAAATGTGGAGGACCGCCTCTTCCATCTCCTTGACCGAAGATACATCCGCCAGAGGCATGATGGACTCCATCACCTGGGAGAAAGGGCTTTCTCCCAAGGCCAGACTGCGGGCTAAAGATGCCGGAGCCTGCTGGAGGGTTCTCACCAGGATGTCTTCTATCAGCTCCTTATCCGCCAACCCGTCTATATAGAATATGGCTGCCTTTAAGGTCTGACCAAAGTAAAAATCCCGGGCTACAAAATCAGAAGACTTAAAAAAGATCTCCTGAAGCTGTTCCATATTGAGCCTCAGATCAGGGGTGAGTCTGTATCTATATCCAGCGGAGGAAAAGGGGCCTTCTCCCCTTCACCCCTTGTCCGGGGGTCAGGGGAAGCCCCCGTATCCCTTTCCTTGGCCCGGGAAGAGAAAAGGGCAGCTCTGGTGGGTTTGCGAAAAGGGCCGGCCAAAGGGAAACCCCCTTCCTGAGGATTTCTCCCTTTAGCTTTTACCCCTGGGGAGAAGTTTTATGCATGGGGTAAAAGACGCAGGGCCCGGTAGCCTATATCCCGCCGGTAGTACATTCCCTGAAAGTGTATCTTTTCAATGGCCCCATATACCTTATCCAGGGCCTCCCTCAGATTTTTTCCCCGGGAGGTGACGCACAGGACCCTCCCCCCGGCAGTGATCAGGCGGCCTTCCTGGAGCTGGGTGCCGGCATGAAACACCACTACATCTTCAGGAACTTCTTCCAATCCATGGATAGGATGGCCTTTTTCATATTCTCCAGGATAGCCCCGGGAGGCCAGGACCACCCCGGCAGCGGCCCCTCCGTGCCATTCCAGAGATTTTCCCTCCAAATTGCCTTCCACCACGGCCAGAAGGATCTCCAGCAAATCGCTCTTTAAAAGCAGCATCAAAGGCTGGGTTTCGGGGTCCCCAAAGCGGCAGTTGAACTCCAGGACCTTAGGACCTTCTTCCGTCAGCATGAGGCCTGCATAGAGCACCCCCCGATAGGGGCATCCCCTCCTGTTCAGGGCCCTGACCACAGGTTTTAGAATTTTTTCTTCCACCTCATGGGCTATCTCCTGGGTGAAGAAGGGCACAGGGGCATAAGCCCCCATCCCCCCTGTATTGGGACCCGTATCCCCTTCCCCCAGACGTTTGTGGTCCTGGGAAGCCAGGAGAGGCATCACCCTCTCTCCATCGCAAAAGGCCAGGACGCTGACCTCTTCCCCCTGGAGGAATTCTTCTATCAGCACCTTGGCCCCGGCCCCTTTGAAGCGGCCCCGGAATAATTCCTGGATTGCCCGACGGCTCTCCTCCAGGGTAAAGGCTACGGTCACCCCTTTGCCTCCGGCCAGCCCGTCCGCCTTTACCACCACCGGGGGACGGAGATCCTCCAGATAAGCCAGGGCCTCTTCCTCCCGGCAAAACACCCTGTGGGAAGCCGTGGGCACCCCGGCTTCGGCCATGATCTCTTTGGCGAAGGATTTACTCCCCTCTATGAGGGCGGCCTGGGCCCTGGGCCCGAAAATTTTCAGCCCCTCCTGCATAAAGGCGTCGGCTATGCCCGCCACCAGCGGGGCTTCCGGTCCCACCACAGTGAGGTCTATCCGGTTATCCCGGGCCCAAGAGACCAGCCCCTGAATATCTTCCGCGGGGATGGGGAGGCACGTGGCTATCTGTGCTATACCTCCATTCCCGGGAGCGCAGAATACCTCTTTAACCTCTGGGCTCTGGGCTATCTTCCAGACCAGGGCATGCTCCCTGCCTCCGCTGCCCACCACCAAAACCTTCATCCTTACCACCCCCTAGTGCCGGAAATGCCTCCTGCCGGTGAATACCATGGAAATGCCGGCAGCCTCGGCTATCCGTATGCATTCTTCGTCCCTTATGGAGCCCCCAGGTTGGACGATGGCCCGTATCCCTGCGGCAGCGGCCAGGTGCACCGTATCCGGAAAAGGTATGAACCCGTCAGAGGCCAGCACCGCTCCTTTAGCCCTTCTGCCTGCCTGTTCCAGAGCCATCCGAGCAGCTCCCACCCTGCTGGTGCAGCCCACCCCTATCCCTAAGGTCACCTTATCCTTGGCCACCACCACCGCATTGGAGGCCCCGTGCTTTACCACCCGCCAGGCGAAGGCCAGATCCTCCTCTTTCTCCGGGCTCAAGGGATGGGAGGTCACCAAGGTAAAATTGTCTTTTCCTTCTGGAGCATCCCTTTCCTGGATTAAAAAGCCCCCGTCCACAGAACGGATCTGGTAGCCTGGCTGCCCTCCCGGCCAGCCAACTTCCATCAACCTGAGGCTGGCTTTTTTCTCTAAAGTTTCCCGGGCCTCAGGGGTGAAAGCCGGAGCTATGGCGGCTTCTATATATTTCCCCTCTAGAGCCCGGGCTGTGCTTCCGTCCACCTCCATATTGAAGGCTACCACCCCCCCATAAGCGGACAGGGGATCGGCTTCCCAGGCCCTGAGGAAGGCTTCCCTGAGGCTGGGGGCAGAGGCCACCCCGCAGGGATTGGTATGCTTGATTACAGCGCAAGAGGGCTCGGCGAACTCCTGTACCAGGCTCCAGCCCGCCTCTAAATCCAGGATGTTGTTGTAGGACAGCTCCTTTCCCTGCAACAGGCGCCCTTGGGCTAGGGTGCCGGGGGAAGGGAAGGGGAGGGCATAAAAGGCAGCCCGCTGATGGGGATTTTCCCCATAGCGCAGATCCCGAATCTTCCATCCGGAGCAGCTGTACCACTCGGGGAAAGGCTGGGGAAGAAAAGGGGCGAAATAGGCAGCTATGGCCCCCTCGTAAGCGGCCGTATAGGCGAAGGCCTTGGCGGCCAGCCTCAGCCTGGCCTCCAGGGAAATGTTCCCCTTTTCCCGGAACTCCCTCAAAACCCAAGAATAATCCTCGGGGGAGACCAGGACCACCACCCGGGAAAAATTTTTCGCCCCCGCCCTTATCAGGGATACCCCGCCTATATCTATGTATTCCACCGCCTCCTCCAGGGGCTTACCCTGAGTGGCTTTTTCTCGAAAGGGGTAGAGGTTTACCGCCACCAGATGTATGGGCCGTATACCGTAACGGCTCAGGAGCTCCCCTTCCCTTTCCGGATCCTCCACCAGGAGGGCTCCATGGATCTTGGGATGGAGGGTCTTCACCCTACCCCCCAATATTTCCGGAAAGCCGGTCTCCTCTTCCACCAGGGTAACGGCTATCCCCGCTTCCTTCAGGAAGGAAGCCGTGCCTCCTGTGGAGAGGATATCCCAGCCCAGCTCCCTCAACCCCCGGGCCAGCTCCACTATCCCTTCTTTACAGGATACGCTCAACAGGGCCCGCCTTTTCAATCTATCTCCCCCTTTATTATTCTCACACTTCTGCCTTCTAATTTTACCCTGCCCTCTGCCAGCCACCTTATAACCTGAGGATAGAGGCGATGTTCCTCCACCAGGATCCTCTCCGCCAGGGTTTCAGGGGTATCATGGTCCAAGACTGGGACCACTGCCTGGGCGATAATGGGGCCGGTATCCACCCCCTCATCCACAAAGTGGACCGTACATCCTGAATATTTGACCCCGTACTCCCAAGCCTGCCTCTGGGCGTTGAGACCGGGAAAGGCGGGCAAGAGGGAAGGGTGAATATTGATGACCCGAAGGGGGAACTTCTCCAGGAAGGCCGGGGTCAGGATCCTCATAAATCCTGCCAGCACCACCAGCTCCACCCCTTCCTGGAGGCAGAGCTGGGCCAGGGCCAGGTCGTATT
>DRZV01000068.1 GCA_011375465.1 Neomoorella mulderi | reverse complement strand
TCCTTTATTTCAGAATGAAGATAGCTATCCCTTTCCCCTTTAAGACGCCCTATCTCCTGACCCCTTTCCACCTTTTGGCCTTTGGCCACCTTTACCTCCCCCAAACGGCCATAAAGGGAGGTGATCCCCTGCCCATGGTCTATTTCCACCACCTTACCCAAAAGGGGATCTTCCCCCACCCTGATCACCTGTCCACCCCAAGCAGCCCTAACAGGGCTGCGGGCCGGAGCCTTGATGTCTATCCCCCGGTGAAAGTATTTCTGCCCTTCGATTTCGATTATGCCAAAGGGACGGAACACCTCCCCCCCTTCCAGAGGCAGGGCAGGAGGGGAAAGGTTGTATCTGGCAAGGACAGGCACGGCTCCTTTCCTTTGGAAAAAGTGAAACACCCACTAGTCATGGGCGTCCAGCCATAGGGCTGTCCTGGCCATCTGAAGGAAGTTTTCCGTACGATCAGAAGCCGGATCAGCCAGATAATAGCGGAGTTCTCCCTTCCAGGGCTGAATCCAGGGTAAGGGCAGGCGCAAGATCAGGGTAAAGAGGGCCCATAGGGTCAAGGCCCCTAATATTTGGACCTGCACCCAGCGGTATCTTTTCCCAGAGGGTAAGGGGCGGCCAGGAGAGCTGGTACCCGCCAGGGGTATGCTTTTCACTTCTTCCCATTCCCAGCCAGGCCTCATCCTTCTGTCTCCTTCCTGGGACGAGCGCCCGCTATTTTAAGTTTAAGTTTATGTTTTAAACAATCATGTTAGACCAAATCAAAAAAGGCCTGGAAAATTCCAGGCCTTTTTTCTTAATATTCCATTCCGCCGGGAGGCGTAGTAGGCGCCTTCTCCTCTTTAGGTATCTCCGCCACCAAAGCTTCGGTGGTGAGAACCATGGAGGCGATGCTGGCGGCATTTTCCAGGGCTATCCGGGTTACCTTGGCGGGATCCACAATGCCTGCCTTGACCATATCCACCACCTGTTCGGAGATAACGTCAAATCCCATGTTGGGTTCAGCCGACTTCACCTTTTCCACTATCACCGAACCTTCCAAACCAGCGTTTTCTACGATTTGACGGAGGGGCTCCTCCAGCGCCCGCTTCACTATCTTTATGCCTGCCTCTTCGTCCCCTTCTGCCTCCATCTTATCCAAGATGGGTATGCAGTGGACCAGAGTAGCTCCTCCTCCCGGCACTATGCCCTCCTCCACCGCCGCCCTGGTGGCAGCCAGAGCATCCTCTACCCGGTGCTTCTTTTCTTTGAGCTCCGTCTCTGTGGCCGCACCCACCTTGATCACCGCCACTCCTCCGGCCAGTTTGGCCAGCCTCTCCTGCAATTTCTCCCGATCGTAGTCGGACTCGGTTTCTTCTATCTGCTTTTTAATCTGGGCTATACGGGCGTCTATAGCTTCTTTTTTACCGGCGCCCTCCACTATGGTGGTCTTTTCCTTGGTTATCTTGACCTTCTTGGCTCGGCCCAGCATATGGATATCCACGTTTTCCAGCTTGATACCCAGATCTTCGGAGATAAAGGTGCCTCCAGTCAGGATGGCGATGTCTTCCATCATGGCTTTGCGGCGATCCCCGAAGCCCGGAGCCTTGACAGCGGCGCACGGTAAGGTACCCCTTAATTTGTTCACCACCAAAGTGGCCAGGGCTTCTCCTTCCATGTCCTCGGCTATGATCAGCAGGGGTTTACCGGTTCGGACCACCTTCTCCAGGAGGGGGATAAGGTCGTTGATGGCGGAGATCTTCTTTTCATGGATGAGGATATAGGGCTCCTCCAGTTCCACTTCCATGGCCTCTGGGTTGGTCACGAAGTAAGGAGAGATGTAGCCCCGGTCGAATTCCATACCCTCCACCACTTCCACCGTGGTGGCCGTACCTTTAGATTCTTCCACGGTGATAACCCCGTCCCGGCCCACCTTTTCCATGGCGTCGGCTATGAGCTGCCCTATCTCCTTGTCATTGGCTGCGATGGCGGCCACGTGGGCGATGCTCTCTTTAGACTCTACGGGTATGTTCCGCTTCTTTATCTCGTCCACCACTGCGGCCACAGCCCGGTCAATCCCCTTCTTCAGGAAGATGGGGTTGGCTCCAGCGGTAACCACTTTCATGCCCTCTTTCACTATGGCGTGGGCCAAGACCGTGGCGGTGGTGGTTCCATCTCCGGCTATATCGTTGGTCTTGGAGGCCACTTCCCGGCAGAGAAGGGCACCCATGTTCTCATAGGGGTCTTTGAGCTCTATTTCTTTAGCCACCGTCACTCCATCTTTGGTGATCAGGGGAGAGCCGAATTTACGCTCCAGCACCACATTGCGGCCTTTAGGTCCCAGGGTTATTTTTACAGTTTGGGCTACCGTATCTATGCCCCGCTCCAGGGCCTTCCTGGCTTCTATGTTGAAGGTCAGCTGTTTGGCAGCCATTTATGCTTACCTCCCCAAACTTTATTTTTCCTTAACGGCTAAAATATCGCTTTCCCGAATGATTAAGTATTCTTTCCCTCCATACTTGACCTCAGTGCCGCTATACTTGGAGAAAACCACCACGTCCCCCACCTTCACCTCGGGAGGAACCCTGGTGCCGTTGTCCAGAAGGCGTCCTGGACCTACCGCCACCACCTCCCCTTCCTGGGGTTTCTCCTTAGCGGTATCCGGCAGCAAAATGCCTCCTTCGGTTTTTTCCTCCTGAGTGCGCAGCTTCAGGACTACCCGGTCGCCCAGAGGTCTTAGCATTTATTATTGGCCTCCTTTCCCCATGGATTGCCTCTTGTTAGCACTCACTCTAGCATAGTGCTAGCAACTACTAACTAATATATACAACTCCCCTTGCCGTGTCAATACTGACAAGGGTTAAAACAAAATCTTTTTGCGCCTCATGTAGACATTGAGCACCAAGCCCAGGGCCATCATGTTGGTCAAGATGGAGCTGCCCCCATAGCTCAAGAAAGGCAGGGGAATACCCACCACCGGCATCACCCCCATGGTCATGCCCACGTTTACCATCACGTGGAAGGCCAACATGGATACCACCCCACCCACCAGGAGGGACCCCAAAGGATCTCGGGCCTCAGAGGATATCTGCAACATCCGGTAAATGATCAAAAAATAGAGCAGCAATATCATGGCCGAACGCAAAAATCCCAATTCTTCCCCTATAAGGGAAAATATGAAATCTGTGTGGTGTTCCGGGAGAAAGTTCAGCTGAACCTGGGATCCCTGGCAGTAGCCCACTCCCCACCAGCCACCAGAACCTATGGCGATCTGAGACTGGATTATATGATAACCCGCCCCTGTACCCCCCTGCCCGTCGTTGTAGGGATCGAGGAATACCACCAGGCGCCTGAGCTGATAATCCTTCAAGGGGATGGGCAAGCCGTAGTGAAAATGGCAATATAACAGCCCCACAGCCAAGACCAACCCAGCCAGGGTCCCTCCCAGAAGGATGCGGATATTGGCCCCCGCAAAGAAAAGCATGCCCCAAAGGATGGCCAAGAGCACCAGGGCGGTTCCCAGATCGGGCTGCTTTAAAATCAGTAGGATGGGCAACAGCACATATCCTAAAGGCCAAAGGAAATCCTGCCAGCGCTCCAGTTTTCTGTTTTCCAAAAAACAGGCGAGGGTGATTATCAATATAAGCTTGGAGAACTCTGAGGGCTGGAACAGGAAAGGGCCTAGATTGATCCACCTCTGGGCCCCTTTGGCCTCATGCCCGGCGAAGAGCACCATGGCCAAAAGCAAAAGATTGAGACCGTAGAGATACCATTGGACATCCCTGAATTGATGGTAATCAATCCAAACCACCAAGGCAAGCCCGATTATCCCCAAGACAAACCATAGTAACTGTTTTTTGGCATAATAATAGGGATCAGAAGCTATGCTGACAGAAGCGCTGGTGAGGACCACCAGGCTTATCAGGCACAGCATCAGGACCAGCGCTAGCAGTATAAAATCCAATTGTTTCCAACGAATAGGCTCCACCCCTTTTTTCAACAGGACCGTTTACAAAAAAGGGGGCTATTTGGCCCCCAGGCAAAACGAGAACAGGCTAAGCTTCTATGGCCGCTTCGGCCTGTTCTTGAAATTTTCTCTTAACCCCCAAAATGGGTATGTTGGCCACTAAAGCCACGGAATCGTCTTTCTGGATTAAATCCATCTCCAGGCTGGCCGTATCTATATCCAGGTATTTAGAGAGGACCTTTATAATCTCCCCTCTCAGCTCTTCCAGCAGTTTGGTGGAGACCCCTGTACGGTCGTGGATCAAAACCATCCGGAGGCGCTCTTTGGCCACGCTTTTACTGGGCTTAGGTTCCCTGCCAAAAAACCTGAGGAGAAAATCTA
>DRZV01000038.1 GCA_011375465.1 Neomoorella mulderi | reverse complement strand
GCTTACCTTAACCAGGAACGTGCCGGAGGGTGACATCCAGCTCAAGGTCGGCGGTAGGGCAGTAGTGGAGAACAGCGCTGACTTCCCGGGCAAGGACTTTGTTGCCAAGGTAGCTATCGCCAAATGCGTGACCCCCGCGCCCCCTGAGACCGTTGCCAAGGCTGTATTCAAGATCGGTGAAAAGAAGTACACCGTTGACGGCAAGGAATACCTCATGGACGTGGCTCCCTACATTGAAGAAGGACGCACCTACGTACCCCTGCGCTACGCTGCCTACGCCTGCGGCGTGGAAGAGCGCAACATCCTGTGGGACGACGTGACCCTCACCGCCACCATCCTGAAGGGCGACCGGGTGGTCCAGATGACCCTGGGCAGCTACTTCATGGTAGTGAACGGCGTGCAGATACCCATGGACGTCAAGGTCCAGGCCAAGGACGGCCGTATCATGCTGCCCATCCGCTGGCTATCCCCCGCCCTGGGCTTCCCGCCGCCTGACTGGAAGGAGGACACCCAGGAAGTGGTGATCCTTTGCAATGTGACCCAGGTCCCTGGTCAGGCGAGCTAGACGGACCAACAAATTGGGCCCGGAAATTCCGGGCCCAATTTGTTAAAAAGGGGAAGCATCGTGGACATCAGAAAAGCGGCGGCTGTTTTAATCGCAGCGGTTATAGCCCTTATCCTCATGAGAGGGCCCTCCTTAGCTTATGGGGCCCCCGGATCCGAGGGGGAGCCTCACCCTCCGCAAGGCAGTAGAGCTGGCCTGGGAGAGGTCCCCGGAGGTCCGGGCGGCTGAAGCCCAGGCGCGCAAGGCCTGGGAGCAGAGGGAGGAGGCCTCCGAAAGGGTCCGGCTTTTGGGCTATATCCCCGCTCCGGGGCTTAATGTGCGCCCGGAGGCGGACGCCTGCTGGGTGGGCCTCCTCATGGCGGACGCCAGCTGGCAGATGGCGGAGAGGGATCTGAAGGATAAAAAAGAGTCCCTGGCCCAGCAAGTGGCCCAGGCCTACTACGACGTGATAATAGCCTCCCAGGAGGTGGAAAAACACCGCAGCCAGGCGCTCCTGGCCGAAAGGGCCCTGGTAGTGGCCCGAGCCAGGTATAACGCCGGGATGGCCACCCGGTTTGACCTGGCCGAACCCGAGGCCCGCCTGATAGCTGCCCAGAAAGCCCTGGCCGCCTCCCAGGAGGCCCAATCCAAGGCCTACATCGCCTTAAACCGCCTCATAGGCTTGCCCCCGGAGGCCCGGCCGGAGCCGACGGACGTTCCCCGGGAATTCTCCCCCCTGGTGGTTCACAGCCTGGAGGCGGAGGTCTCCCGGGCCCTGGACAGCTCGGCCGCCCTCTACAAGGCCAGAAAGGCGGTGGAGATGGCCCAGTGGAAAGTGGATTACCCCTATGCCACCGGCCAGCACCTGAAGTACAACCTGGCTACGGCCGATCTGGAGGTGGCCCACGGGAACCTGCAGCTGGCCCAGGAGCAGATCAAGGAGAAGGTGCGCAGCACCTATCAGGACATCAGGGCCTTGGAGGAAAAGATAGGGGCCCAGGAGGCCCAGGTGAAGTCGGCGGAAGAGGCGGCCAGGCTGGCCCAAATCCGCTTCGAGGCGGGAGCAGCCATAAAGCTGGAGGTAGATAAGGCTGAAGCCGCCCTGGCGGAAGCCAAGGCCCAGCTGCAGAGCCTCTACTGCCAGCACGCCAAGGCCCTGGCAGGGTGGCGCTACCTCACCGGCCGGCGGTCCCCCCTGAAGCTTAAAAGCCCCCTTTAAGGGGGTTTTTTCCTTGCCCTTTTCCCGGTTTTAAATTTTATAGAAGATCCGCAAAAGGAGGTCTGGAGTTGGAGCCGCTGCTTTTGGTGGAGGATCTGGCTGTGGAGATAGGGGGTCGCCCCATACTGGAGAATATAAACCTGGAGATAAAGCCGGGGGAAGTGCACGTGCTCTTCGGGCCCAACGGCTCCGGGAAGTCCAGCCTCCTGGGCACCATCATGGGGTTTCCCCGCTACCGGGTGGTGAGGGGCAAGATATATTTTCGGGGGGAGGACATCACCGGCCTGCCGGTAGAGGAGAGGGCTGCCCGGGGGATAGGCCTGGCTTTCCAGCGTCCCCCTGCCCTGAGGGGGGTGCTCCTGGGCCAGCTCCTGGAGAGGTTTAAAGGCGACGGGGAGAAGGCCCGGCTGGGGGCCCGGGAGCTGAACCTGGAGGATTTCCTGGATCGGGAGGTAAATATAGGCTTTTCCGGCGGGGAAACCAAGCGCTCCGAGATCCTGCAGCTCTGGGTTCAGGACCCCCAGCTGGCCCTGCTGGACGAGCCCGAATCAGGGGTGGACGTGGAAAATCTGGCCCTGATAGGCAGGGCCATAAATTATCTTCTGGAAAGGGAATCCCCTCCCTGGGAGGGAAAGCCCCTGCGGGAGCTCCGCAGGACCCGTTCCAAAGGGGGCCTTATAATTACCCACACCGGGCATATTCTAAATTACGTGGATGCAGACGTGGGACACGTGCTCTTTCAGGGCAGCATCCGATGTAGCGGCAATCCCCGGGAGCTCTTCAGCTTTATCCAGAAGGTGGGCTATTCCGAATGTATCCGCTGTGTAAATTCCAGGGAGGTGGGGGAAAATGGCTGAAAGGGCTTGGCTCAACCTCTTGCCCCCTGAGGACAGGGCCTGCCTTTCCCGGGTGGGTATAGACCTGGAAGGGGAACGGGCCGGCACCTATCTGCAGGTGGACCAGAACCCTCTCTTTTTCGCCGGCGTTGAGGGGCTGGATATACTGAGCTTGCCCCAGGCCCGGGAGGCATACCCCTGGGTCGACGGGTATGTGGGTCGCCTCCTGCCCCAGGCCCGGCCCCTGGACCCCCGCACCCCGGGATACTTCATCCGGGTGGGCCGGGGGATGAAGATCGATAGGCCTGTCCAGGTGAGCCTCATCATTGGCCGGGAGGGGGGCCGGCAGGAGGTGCACAACGTGATAATCCTGGAGGAGGGGGCCAGCCTCAACCTCATTATAGGCTGCACCTCCGGAGCCTGCGTGCGCCGGGGGATCCACCTGAGCTCCACCGAGACCTTTGTGGGCAGGAGAGCCCGCCTTCACCTCACCATGATCCACCACTGGGGGCCGGAAGTGGAGGTGTATCCCCAAGGGGCCACCTGGGTGGAGGAGCAGGGCGCTTATATGTACGATTACGTGTGCCTCAGCGGGGCCCGGAAGCTGGTGACCAATCCCCAGGTTCTCCTGGCGGGAGAGGGGGGCATCATGCGTTCCCAAACCGTCCTGGTCTCCCCTCCAGGCAGCAGCCTGGACGTGGGCTCTCAGGTCTACCTCCGGGCTTCCGGGACTAGAGCCGAGATGGTATCCCGGGCCCTCACCACCGGCGGGGAAGTGGTGTCCAGGGGTCTCCTGGCCGGGGAGGTTTCAGGGGTGCGGGGGCATCTGGAATGCCATGGACTTCTGCTTACCCCTCAGGGCCGGGTCCTGGCGGTTCCTGAACTAGAGGCCAAGACCTCGCAGGTTGAGCTTTCCCACGAAGCGGCCGTGGGCCAGGTGGAGGAAGAGGCCATAGAATACCTCCTGGCCCGGGGTTTTCCCCGCCAGGAGGCTGTCTCCATCATTGTCAGGGGGTTTTTAAACGTGGGAAGGGTGGATCTGCCCCCTGCCCTGAAAGAGGAGATAGACAGGGTGATAAGGCTCACGGCCGAGGCCCACTGAGGGGAAGGCCCAGGCGCCTTGACTTCCCTTGACAGAGCACCCTAGGGGTGCTGTTATTCTTCTTAGTTATTTCTAAATCGAAAGGTTCGGAGAAGATGTGCAGGACCCAGCTTTTAGAGGTTTTGGCCAGGGTGTACAGGCGTATTGTCCGCCGGCTTTCCCCTTTATTTCAAGAAAAGGGGCTTTCCCCTACGGAGGCGATGGTCCTGTGGGGGGTTTACAGAAGGGGTTCTCTCCGGGCTACGGAGCTGGCAGGGGAATTGGGCATTCCTCCCAGCACCTTCACCGGTGTATTCGATCGCCTGGTGGAAAAGGGTCTTCTCCGTCGGGTTCCAGATCCTGAGGACAAGCGTGGGGTACGGGTGGAGCCCACCCCTGCCCTCTTCCCTTTCATGGAGGAGATGAAGGGCCAGGGCGGAGGAAGTCCTGGCAGACCTGTTAGCCCCCTTTCCTCTCCCTCGGATGGAGGCCCTTCTCAGGGAGCTGAAAGATCTTTTAGCCTGCCTGGAGTGAGGTGGAACGACGGTGCAGGAGAAATACAGTGGGCTGCAAACGGGAAATTGGCTCCTTCCGGTGACAGTGGCCCTCATCGGGGCCTTCATGGCCCTTCTGGATTCCAGCATAGTGAACGT
>DRZV01000005.1 GCA_011375465.1 Neomoorella mulderi | reverse complement strand
GTCTTACCTTCATGAAATGAGGAAATCCTGCTAATAAACCATTCAAGATAACTAAACACATGAAGATCAACGTTTTCCAGTTTTCAGCAAGATAAATCACAAGACAACTTAGTGTGATTATTAATATGAGCGGAGTCAGTAACATAACGAGGAAAATACATCTCTTTTTCTTGTCTAACAAAAGCTCCTCTCTCAGCTTCTCCATCTTAGGGAAAGAGAAAATTAATCTCTTTCTTTTTTCCAAAACTATCCCTCCTCTTTTGGGAGTTGCACATCCTTATATAAAAGTTGGTATTATCCAGAAATTGTCTACTTAAAATAAACTATCCGGCAAGGCCTGAGCAAAATCAAGCTCAGGAGACTCTTTTAGCGCTGGCCGGAATATCCACGTTACCATCGACCACCACCACCGCCTGCACCCCGTATCTGGACCTTGTAGCCTTATGTTCCTCCAAGGCTAAATTATGGTTGTCGTAGCGCCCCAAAAACTGTTAAATTCAGGCTATCCTCTCCTCGGGCAAAGCCCCTGAAGGAGCGAGGCCAGGGACAAACTCGATCCCCATGACCACAAGGCCGTTTTTAGGCTTCCGCCATACCACCCGTCCCCAAGCCCCCTGCCGGGGAGGTATTTCCAAAAACACCCTTTCAGGCCATTCTCTAATAGCTCCGGTCACCACCCTCACCCCCAAATCGCTGATGTCCTCGGTGAAACATGGGAACCCATCGATAAATCCCAAACTGTAAAATTTTCTCCTGGGGCTGCGTCTCCGCTCGGTAAAGGGGGAAGCTGCCGCCATCTCTTGGACGGCCGGGATGAAGGAGGGCAGGGAGACCCTTTTGGTCTTCACCCAGGACACCTGTCTTCTTACCAGCCGGTAAAGGGCCCAAAACCCGGCCGGTATCCATATATAGGCGTACACCACAAAGATAAAGACATAGAGGATATTCTGCCAAAAGGGGGCTTCCCGGTGGTTTTTAAAAACATGGTTTTTAAAAACAGTGGCGGCAAACATGGGGACGAAGATAAAAGAGTAAAGGGACAGCATGAAGGCTCCCAGAAAGAAGTGGAGCTCAAAAAAGGATCCAAAAGGGAATTCTTTACGATGACGAGTTTGACCAGGGCCAATAGGGTTAAAAACCAGGAGAGGGCCACCCCGAAGACGACCATCACCCCTGTGAGATAGACAATGGTATCTAGGCGGGTGATCCAGGATACGGGGGCGAAGAGAATTTTCGGTATATACTTCCAATTGGTCAGATGGCCCTGCAACCACCGGGCCCTCTGGTGCAGGAGAGGGCCCAGCTTGTCCAATCCCTCCTGTTCTACCCAAGCCTTATCGGTAAAACCCAGGCGTTCCCCCTTGATGATGAGCCTCAAACCCAACTCCAGATCTTCTGTCAGGGTGTCTCCCCAAGGATTTTTTCCCCACTTCAAGAGGGAACTCAAGCGCACAAACTGGCCGTTTCCCCCTAAACCTACACTGCCCATATGGCTCCTGGCCTTTTGGACAAAATAGCTGAAGCCGGCAAATTCCAGGTCCTGCATAAGGGCCAAGAGATTTTGATGGCGGTTGAAGATCCTCACTCCGGTCTGGACAGCTCCCAGGCCCTGGCCCAAAAGGGCTGCCACCTCCTTTAAGATATTGAGGGAAGGACGGGCGTCGGCGTCGCAGACTCCGATAACTATATGAGGGGGATCGTATTTTTTTAGAAAGTCCGTCGGCAGATTAAAGGGAAGGAGGAAACGCTGCTCTAAGGCCAGAAGTATTTGTTCCAGACCGTAATTGAGCACCGCCCCCTTACCCCTGTCGCTCCTTTCCGGGGGATGGCTCAGGAGCACTATCTGGGGATGGAGGGAAGCCAGGTGGGATACAATGGCGGGGGTGGCGTCCCGGGAGCCGTCATCTATCACCACCAGGCAGAAAGGGTGCCCCTCCATTTGCAAGAGCCTCATCAGGGTTTCGCCGATCACCCTCTCCTCATCCCTGGCAGGAATGAGCAGGAAAAAGAAAAATTCTTCGTCAGAAATATTCTCCCCAGCCTTCTTCCTGGTCCTGAGGGATAGGAAATATAAGAAAAGATAATAAAGGCCCATGGTAAAGAGAAACGCGCTGAGAAAACAGGCGTCCATGATCTTCCCCCCTGGTTTTTACTGCCGGCACCCGCAAAACCAGCTGGCCCCTTCCAGGGCGGTAAGATAGCGCTGCCGTATAAAGGGATAATGCTTTTCCAGATAGGCGACCACTTCTTTTATCCTATGCCGCTGGGTTTTCCCGGCCACCGGACAGGGGTTGGGTAATAAAGGAAACTTTTCCGAACGAGCCAACTGCGTCAGGCTCGCTTCCGGCAGATAGATGAGGGGACGGATGACCGTCAGGTCTATACGCGATAGGTAGGTTACAGGAAGGAAAGTGGAAAATTTGCCGTTATGGAACCAGTTTAAAAGAAAGGTCTCTAAAAGGTCGTCCAGGTGATGCCCTAGAGCCACCTTGTTGCATCCCAAGGATTTGGCTGCCCCATTCAAGGCTCCCCTCCGCAGATGGGAGCACAGGGCACAGGGGTTGGCCTCCTGGCGATATTCGAAGACCACCTCTTTGATGGAGGTGGGTTGCCGATGAAAAGGAACCCCCAATTCTTGACAAAAATTCTCCAACGGGGAAGGATCCACTCCCCACCCCATGTCCACGTAGACGGCCAGGAGTTCAAAATCCCACTTGAAATATTTTTTTAAAATCCACATTATGAACAGTAGGGAGAGGCTGTCCTTCCCCCCAGAAACCCCCACAGCGATCCTGTCTCCTGGGGACATCATGTTATACCTCTTGATGGCCCTTCTGACGGGGGTCATAAACCACTTGCCGTAGCTGGCTTTAAATTTCCGATCCATAATCTAAAGCCAAGGCCGATAGAATACTATGGTGAAATATCTTCCCACCACTCCCACCGCTCCCCGGGTGTACCCTGGATGGAGCAGGTTCTGCCGATGACCAGGAGAGTTCAAAAGGCACACATGGGCTTCCAGGGGATCGGGCTGCCCGAAGGCCAAGTTTTCTCCCACCAGGGAGTAATTTATCCCTGCCCGGTTAAAGCGGCCCGCCACGTCCAATTTGGTGGTGGGAGAGACGTGGGCGAAGAAGTTATTCTGGGCCATATCCCTGCTATGATCTAAAGCCACCTGGTGGGCCCTATCGTCCCACCTCAAGGCGTTGAGGCCCTTCTGGAGCCGAAAATCGTTGACCAAGGTATGCATAAGTCTTTCCTCGCTCCTGGCCACCTCTTCTCTGTCCTCCGGTGTAACGCCTTTCACCCACTGGGGCAACCTGCCCCAATAGGTTACCGTATAATTGAACATGTTCCCCTGTATCAGATGTTGCCAATCGCAAAAACGCAGAGCCGTTATGCGGTTCCCGTCCAAATTATCCAGATAGAGGATAAGAGCCCCTTCCTTTTTGGGAATGAGAATCCGGCTCCTCTCCTTCAGCTCAAACTCGAAATTCATGTTTTCGTAGGACATCTTGACCTTGGGGGAGAAGCTCCCCTCAAAGCATCTGCCCACCCGGAAGCCTTCCATCTCCCAGGATGGGGAGGTGGTAAAAAAGTCTGCCACCCTGGCCTTACGAAAACCCACCACCATCTTCAGCCGCCCCGCCTCCTCGTATACCCACCAGGTTTCCCCTTGGGGTGAAGCGCCTGTCCACGAGGGTTCCCCCAAGATCCGGGTGACCTGGGTAGGAGATAGCCCCAGGGCAAGGGAGCCTTCTTCCACCGGAACGGAACACTTCAAAGGCTCTGCCTGATGGGTATCCGCCCCTGAAGCCCACTGGCGAAATACAGAAAACCCCTTTTCTATGCCGTCTTTGAAAGATCGCCAGGGTTGATCCCAGCAAAAGAGTAAAAACGCCACCAGGGTCAAGAGCAGGGTAAGCCCCCCGCGCTTCCTTCCCATGTACCAACCCAGTTACCTGGGCCTTCACCTCCCGATCTTGAAACTTCAACCCCATCTTTTTATAAGTGTACCACAAAAGGGTTAAGGTGAGAACGATTCGCCGGTCCCTAAGCCAAAGAAGCCCTGTCCCAGGGGCTGCGGTAGAGAGGGGAAAGGCTTAGCAGTTCCCTATGGGTGCCCCTGGCCACTTCCCTTCCCTTTTCCCATACCAGTATCTCATCCATACTTTTCTAGCCCAAGTCTAGCCCAAGAGGCCGATGGGTTATAAGGATGAGGCTTTTGCCCTCTACGAGATCTAAAAATCGGTAGAACAGATCCCGGGCTGCCAGGGGCTCCAGGGAAGCGGTGGGTTCGTCCAGAAGGAACACCGGGGAGCCCTCGAGCAAGGCCCGCAAAAGGGCCAGGCGCTGCCGCTGCCCTCCCGAAAGGAGGAAACCCCTATCCCCCAAAGGTGTTTCATATCCCTGGGGCAGGCTGAGGATATCTTCATGGAGCCCCAATTCTTTGGCCCTCTCCTCCACCTCCTCCATGGTCAGGCCAGGGCGGGCCAGCAGCAGGTTTTCCCTTAAG
>DRZV01000040.1 GCA_011375465.1 Neomoorella mulderi | reverse complement strand
CCCGGGCCCGTCATCCTGGAGCATCACTGATACAAGGGGATAATTTGGGCCCGGCTTAAGCCGGGCCTGATCTTTAAAATAATAAAGAAGGACTTTTGAGTTTTAAGTAGAATATTAAGGTTTGAACTTAAAAGCTGAGCCCCTCCGAGCCTTGGGACCTAAGGAGAGCTTCTCTATGGTCCCAGGCCTGGGCTTTTTAAGCCCACGGGGTATGCCTGGAAACGGGCATGCCTTCCCCTTCCGGGTATAAGGAGTGGCAGGGATAGGCTTGGCTAAAAACCCTGCTCCTCCAGCAGGGTTTTAAATTTTACCTCGAGGAGGCGAATGAAGTGTTTGCCAAGGGGCTATACAAAAAAATACCTTTTATCCCTCTTTCCGGTTTTAATAGCGGCCCTTTTGATCCTGCCGGCCTGCAAAGATACCGGTAAGACTGTTGAAACCCCCAGAGGGACGCGGACCATCACCGACATGGCCGGCCGCACCGTCACTGTGCCCCAGGATATAAAGAAGGTTTACTGCACCAGCCCTCCGGGCACCTGCTTTTATACACCCTGGCCCCGGAGAAAATGGTGGGGTGGAATTCTAATCTAACCCCTTTGGAGAAAAAATATATCCTCCCCTCTTACCGGGACTCCCAATCTGGGGGGATGGTTTGCCGGGCAACAGGGAAGTCCAGAGGATATTGAAAGTCAAACCGGACATAGCCATCTCCATGTGGTTCGGTGACCTGGGGATAGCTCCCGAGACGGATACGGCCGACCGTCTTCAGGAGCAGTTGGGTATACCGGTAGTGATGGTGGATATGGGCCTTACCTCTCTGGATAAAACTTATGAGTTTATGGGAGAGCTCCTGGGGGTGAAGGAGAGGGTCCCAGAACTGGCCCGCTACTGCCGGGAGACCATAGCTGAGGTTCAGGAAAAAGCCCGAAATATACCTCCAGAAAAGAGGGTGAGGGTCTACTACGCTGAAGGGCCCGATGGCCTTCAGACCGATCCCCGGGGATCTCATCACATCCAGGTTTTGGACCTGGTGGGGGGATAAACGTGGCCGATATGCCCCTGAAGGGGGGAAAGGGTATGAGCCCGGTGTCCATAGAACAGGTATTGCAGTGGGATCCTGACCTCATCCTGACCTAGAACGACCGTCAGGGAGGGGCCTACAAGATTATAACCACCGATCCCAAGTGGCAAAACATCAAGGCGGTTAAAAATAAAGAGGTCTACCAGATACCCCACGGTCCCTTCAACTGGTCTGACCGCCCCCCTTCGGTAAACCGGATTTTAGGGGTCAAGTGGTTGGCCCATCTGCTCTATCCCGAGGTTTTCTCCTACGATATATACCGGGAGACCCGGGAATTTTACAACCATTATGAGCTCTCCGAAGAAGATTTGAATGAGCTGTTAGCCCATTCCCTTAGGAAATAGGGGTAAGCCGCATGTCCATGGATGTGGAGGCCTTCGACAAGATCGCCCGGGAGGTGTTCGCCCCGGCCTATCCCTTGATAGCCCGGCAGATCCGGGAGCGCACTGGAATAAATGAAGGTGTATGCGTTGATGTGGGATGCGGAGGAGGCTATCTGGGTCTGGCCCTGGCCCAGATCACCCGACTTCAGGTATGGCTTTTGGATATTTTGCCTGGGATGCTGAAGATTTGCCAGGAAAATATCAGGGTCTGTAACCTGGCCTCCCGGGTCAGGGCCATACAGGGCGATGTGCACTCCCTTCCTTTCCCCGATTCCTCCATAAACTTGGTTGGTAAGCCGGGGGTCCATGTTTTTCTGGGAGGACCTGGCCCAGGCATACAGGGAAATCCACCGGGTTCTGATCCCCGGAGGGATGGCCTACTATATAGGGGGAGGGTTCGGCAGTAAAGAGCTTAAGGAAAAGATCTGGCAGGAGATGATCCGCCGCAACCCGGACTGGCCTTGTTGTTAAAAAAGAGATGGGAGAGGGTGGAGGAGTTCCGGGAAAAATTAGGGGAAGCAGGGGTGGAGGATTACGAGATAATCCAGGAGGAGGCGGGCCTATGGATCTTGATAAGGAAACGGTAAAATGCCCTTATATGCAGCCGGAGGTGCCTGATCCCGCCGCGGTCCCGGGGGGCCTGTGGCCTCTACAAGAACCGGGGGGAGAGGTGAAGGAATTGATCTCCCACAGCTATTTGGTGGTATGTCCCATATTCATAGAGACTATGCCCATGTTACATTTTTATCCGGGAGGGAAATTCCTGCAGCTGAGCGGGGTGGGCTGTAATCTTCACTGCCCAGCATGCATTTCAACCACCATAGCCAGGGAGATGGGATTTTCCACCTCCCTCCTGCAAAAGCTTTCCCCCCGGCAGGTCGTGGAGAGGGGCCCGGCAGGAGGCCTGCCTGGGGATAGTCTGGCTGTTAAACGACCCTCTGGCCTCCTGGGCCACCTTCAGGGAAGTGGCCCAGGGCCAAAGAAGAGGGTCTTCTGGTGGGCTGTTCCACCAATGGATATTTCAGCCCTGAGGCCCTAAAACAGGCTGCCCAGCTTTTAGATTTTATCAACATAGGGGTTAAAGGGATAACCGGCAGGGCTTATACCCTTTGCGGAGGGACTTCTTTCCAGCCGGTAAGGGAGGCCATAGAGTTTCTGCATGGAGAAGGCGTCCATGTGGAGGTGTCCATACCTCATCACCGGTATAACTGGGAAGAGATAGAGCAATTGGCCCTGTTCCTCCCCCCTTTCCGCCCTCCCATACCCCTTCACCCGATGCGCTTTATTCCCCTGGAAGAGGTGGATACGAGCTGGGAGCCCAGCATTTACGAGACGGAGGAACTCTGCCATAAGATCAGAAAATTTCACCCCTATGTTTACGCCTTCAACTGTCCGGGTAGCCCCTTGGCTCCATACCTACTGCCCTTCCTGCGGCAATAAGGCGGTGGAGAGGGAATTCTATGGCCCCATGGGGGCAAAGATCAAGAGGTGGCATATCAAGCCTCCCAGGTGTGCCTGCGGGCATCCCCTCTTTTTCCGGGGTCAGGTGGCGGAAACTTTATACCACGAAGAGGATTTCATAGGAGGATATCCCTTCACCAGGGCTTTGGAAATGCTGGAGGCCATTTTTTCATCTGCCTGGGCGTGAAAGATAAGGCTCGGGTGGTGAACCTCTGGGAGAAGGTTCTGGGGGAAAGGGAGCTCAAGGAACTCCACCGGGACTTCAACCATCCCGGCAGATATATAGACCTCATACGATACGTAGGGGAGATCAGCGGCAGGAGAGAACAGGCTAGAGATCTGGCCGCTTTCCTGGAGGACAGGCTGAACTTCATCAAGGAAGGAAGCCGGAGGGCAAAAGAGAGGCCTAGGGTTTACTATGCCATGAGCCATCCCCTTTTTGCCTTCAAGGGGGAGCGGCTGGAGAACAAGCTGGTGGAGCTGGCGGGGGGCGAGAGCTTGAACCGAGGGCTGGATCTGAAAGGGAGGCCGGGACAGAGCCTTTCCAGGGAGGTGTTTAACAGCCTGAATCCAGAGGTGATTTTCATATCCTCGTTTATCTCCGCCCCCGTAGACCGGTTTTATCAGGAATGCCAGGAGCAGCTCCTGGAGGGGGTGGCCCTAAGGGAGAAGAGGATTTATACCCACCCTGCGCCTGGATGGGATTTCGGCAGCCCCCGGTGGATACTGGGATTGATGCACATGGCCAACCTGCTCCATCCTTCCCTCTTCGATTTCGATGTATTCCGGGAAGCCCAGGAGTTTTACCGCCGATATTACGGTCTGGATTTTGAGCCGGGGACCATAAACCGATCTTTCAGCAAACCGGACATAAGGTGGCGTTGGTAATGATCCCAGAGGAATCCCGGGGACATGCCTGAAAAGGTTATACAGGGGAGCAGGGATGGGCTCGGCCGAGTCCCTGTCTCCATAAAAAATAGACTTTATAAGGGGGTTATATCATGAAGAAGCTTCTAGGTAAAAAATGTATATTTGTGGTGCTGGCAGTCCTTCTGGCCTTCTGGTGGGGTAGCGCTTGTGCCCCCAGACAGGAGGTACAGGAGCTCAGGGTATTCGCCGCTGCTTCCCTGAGGGATCCCATGAATAACGTTATTTCCAAGTTTCAGGAGAAAGAGAAGAATGTAAAGGTTATAGCCAACTACGATGCTTCGGGAAAACTCTACACCCAGATCAAAGAGGGGCAGCCCTGCGATCTGTTTTTCAGCGCCGATTGGAAGTATATAGAAAAGGGATTGCAGGAAGGCAAGCTGGCCGAGGGGCGAAAGTGGCTTAAAGAGAAGCTGGTTCTGGTGGTATCTGCCGGAGGCAGGGATAAGGTCAAAACCGTGGAGGATCTGGCCAAACCCGGGGTTACAGTGGCCATAGCTGATCCCAAAGCCCCGGTGGGGATCTACTCAGAAAGGGCCCTGATGAAGGCCCTGGGGATCTGGGACAAGGTGGAGAAAAACATCAAGGCTAGGCCGGGTACAGTGCAGGACGCTGCGGTTTTGGTGAAAGAGAACCAGGTGGACGCCACCTTGATATATACCAGCGTGGCCAAGCAGCACGGCCT
>DRZV01000084.1 GCA_011375465.1 Neomoorella mulderi | reverse complement strand
TAAAACAGTAAGGCTTGACGGCGGGAGGGAAGGGCTATGGAGATAACCATCAATGGAAGAACCATAAGGGCTCCTGAGGGGAGCACCATCATGGAGGCTGCCCATCTGGCGGGCATCTATATCCCTAACCTGTGCTATGATCCCCGCTTAGGGGCTTGCGGGGATTGCGGGCTATGCGTGGTGGAGGTGGAGGGCCGGGGCCTGGTAAAGGCCTGTGAAACCCTCATAGAGGAGGGGATGGCGGTCTGGACCGAAACCCCCGGAGCGGTAGAGGAGAGAAAGGCCATACTGCGGCGTCTCCTGGCTAACCACCCTGTGGACTGCCTGATCTGTCCCAAGTTGGGGGCCTGCGAGCTGCAGAAACTGTGCATGCGCTATGGGGTCACTGAAGGGGAAGGGGAGCGGACCCGGGAAGTGCTGCCCTTGGACGATACCAATCCCTTTTACTACAGCGATCCCAATAAATGTGTAGCCTGCGGCAAATGCGTGAATGTCTGCGAAAGGCTGCAGTGTGAAAGGGTCCTCTCCTTTGTGGAAAAGGACGGCCATAAGTATGTATCACCACCCTACGGCAAAACTTTAGGGGAGTCGGGGTGTGTCTCCTGCGGCAACTGTGTATCCGTCTGTCCTGTGGGAGCCCTGATGCCCAAGACCAAAGAGGTTTTCCGGTACTGGGAGACCAGGGCAGTGCGGACCACGTGTTCCTATTGCGGGGTGGGGTGCCAGATAGACCTTCTGGTGAAGGACAACAAGATAGTGGATGTGCGCCCTGCTTACGGCCCCTCCAATAAGGGTTTGCTCTGCGTGAAGGGCAAATTCGGCCACGGGTTTGTCAACAGCCCCGATAGGTTGAAAAAACCCCTGGTGCGGAAAAACGGCCGCTTGGAGGAGGTCAGCTGGGACGAGGCCCTGAACCTCATCGTGGAAAAGCTGAAAGAGATAAAGGAAAAGTATGGGCCCGACGCCATAGCCGCTTTTTCCTCCGCCCGGTCCACGGTGGAGGAAAACTACCTTATGCAGAAGTTCATGCGGGCGGTGATCGGTACCAACAATATAGACCACTGCGCCCGTCTGTGCCATGCTTCCACGGTTGCAGGTCTTGCAACCACCTTGGGAAGCGGAGCCATGACCAACAGCATAGAGGAGATCCTAGGGGCTGAAGTTATCTTCGCCATAGGCTCCAATACCACCGAATGTCACCCGGTTATAGCTGCCCAGGTGCGGCAGGCGGTGGCCAGGGGCGCCAAGCTGATAGTGGCTGATTCCCGGGATATCTCTTTAAGGAGGGACGCCGCCATATATCTAAAGATAAAGCCCGGAACCAATATAGCCCTAATAAATGCCATGATCAACGTGATCCTGGAAGAGGGGCTGGAAGATAGGGAATATATAGAGAAATACACAGAAGGCTTTGAAGAGCTGGCCGAGGTGGTGAAAAAATACACTCCCGAAAGGGTGGCCCAGATATGCGGGGTCCGGGCAGAAGATATCCGGGAGGCGGCCCGACTCTATGCTGCTACCCCCAAAGCCACTATACTGTACTGCATGGGGGTCACCCAGCATGTGGACGGGACGGAAAATGTCATGGCCGTCTCCAACCTGGCCCTGGTGACGGGACATCTGGGCAAGGAGAGCACCGGGGTTAACCCCCTGCGGGGGCAGAACAATGTACAGGGGGCCTGCGACATGGGGGCCCTCCCCAACGTATTTCCCGGTTATCAGCCGGTAACCAATCCCGAAGTGCGGGAGAAATTCGAAAAGTTCTGGGGAGTGCCCTTGAGCGGCAGACCAGGCCTCACCATACCGGAGGTAATGCACCACGCTGAACACGGAGACATCAAGGTCCTCTATATAATGGGAGAAAACCCCCTGGTATCAGACCCCGATACTCGCCATGTGGAAAAGGCCCTGAAGAAGGTATTTTTGATAGTGCAAGATATCTTTCTCACCGAAACGGCCGAATTTGCCGCCGATGTGGTGCTGCCGGCCGCCTGTTTTGCCGAGAAGGAGGGCACTTTTGTCAACACAGAGCGGCGGGTCCAGCGGGTGAGGAAGGCGGTGGAACCGCCTGGGGAAGCTAAGGCCGATTGGGAGATCATCGCCGAGCTCATGAGGCGGTTCGGCTATAAGGCTGATTATCGCACTCCAGAGGATATCTTCGAGGAGATCCGCAGAGTTACTCCCCAGTATGCAGGCATAACCTATAAAAGGTTAGACCGGGAAGGCAGCCTCCAGTGGCCCTGTCCCAGCGAGGACCATCCCGGCACCAGATATCTCCATGCCAAGGGTCCTGCCCGGGGCAAAGGCCTGTTAAAACCTGTAGAGTACAAGGAGCATCCCGACATAGACGAGGAACATAGCCTCATCCTTACCA
This sequence comes from Neomoorella mulderi, assembly GCA_011375465.1. Classification (GTDB taxonomy): domain Bacteria; phylum Bacillota; class DSM-521; order Neomoorellales; family Neomoorellaceae; genus SpSt-1133. Next base: position 2,357 of record DRZV01000084.1, on the reverse strand, counting down.
CAGGGAGGATCCTCTACCACTATCACACCCGCACCATGACGGCCCAGATAGAGGGGATAAACAAGGTGGCTCCGGAGAACTATGTGGAGATAAACCCCAAGCTGGCGGCTTCCCTCGGCATCCAGGAAGGGGAATGGGTGCGGGTGATCTCCAAGAGGGGAGAGGCGGTTCTCAGAGCCAGGATTACCGACAGGGTAGAAGAAAATGTGATCTTTATCCCCTTCCACTGGGCATACGGTGCCAATCTCCTCACCAGCAGCACTCTCCTGGATCCCTACTGTAAGATCCCCTCGCTGAAAGTAAGCGGGGTCAGGATAGAAAAAGTGAGCTAAATTTCAAAGGGGGTGATTTTTGCTCTCTAGATTCAAAATTTATCAATCATAGGGCGAGAAGAAAAGATGTCCAGCCAAGAAATGGCCCCGAAGGCAGAGGAGAAAAGGGAAGGCACCAAGGCCATGGTGAATCTCACCATCAACAACAAGCCTGTCACCGTGGAGGCAGGCACCCTGATCCTGGATGCCTGTCAACAGGCGGGCTTTTATGTGCCCACCTTATGCCATCATCCCGACCTACGCAGCTCCGGCGGTGTCTGCGGTATCTGCATGGTGGAAGTGGTCTCCCGGGCTGAGCCTGAGCCTGTGGACCAGCTGGTGGATACCTGGCTGGTAAAGGCCTGTAAAAAGGCATTGGTCATCTACACCGATTCTCCCAAGGTGATAGAGGAGAGGAAGCGGGTTCTAAGGAGGATACTGAAGTATCACAAGAACGACTGCCTCACCTGTGTGCGGGTAGGAGGGGACTGCCAGCTTTCGGGATATCTGCATCCGTTACGGGGTCCAGGAACTCAACCGGCTTTCCTTCAATCGGGGCATAGACGATTCGGCAGTGGCCATGGTCAGGGACATGGATAAGTGCATAGCCTGTGAACGCTGCATCCGCATGTGCCAGGACGTTCAGGGCATCGGGGTCTATGAACTGGTGGAGGACGAAAAGGGCCGTTATTCCAATACCAAAGGGAGGGTTCCCCAGGACAGGAGCACCTGCGTTTTCTGCGGCCAGTGCGCCAAGGTTTGCCCGGTGGGGGCCATTACCGAGAGGGATCAGGTGCACGACCTTATTCAGGTGCTGATGGGATCCGACAAACACGTGGTGGTGCAAATGGCCCCTGCAGTGCACCATCTTATAGCAGAAGAATTCGGCCTCCCCCCAGGAACCGATGTGACCGGTAAGCTCAATGCCGCCCTGCGCCGGCTAGGTGTACAAAAAGTATTCAGCACTGATTTTGCCGCTGATCTGACCATCGTGGAAGAGGCTTGGGAGTTCCTCCACAGGCTCCAGCATGGAGGCACCTTGCCCATGTTCACTTCCTGCTGTCCTGCCTGGGTAAGATTTGTGGAGATGCGGTATCCCCAGTTTATACCCAACTTATCCAGCTGCAAAGCACCCTAGCAGATGGCGGGGGCCCTATTTAAGACCTACTACGCTGAAAAGGCGGGCCTCTCCCCAGAGAAGATCTTCAGCCTGTCCATAATGCCCTGTATTGCTAAAAAATTATGAAGCCTCCCGCCCGGAATTCAGCCGGAACGGATTGAGGGATGTGGATCTGGTGCTCACCGGAAGGGAATTGGCCCGGCTCTTTAAACTGCAGGGGATAAACCTTTTAGACATAGAGGATGAACCCTTCGACCCCCTTCTGGGTGAGCATACCGGGGCGGGACGTATCTTCGCCAACACCGGTGGGGTTATGGAGGCGGCCCTCCGCACCGCTGTTTTCTGGCTTACCAAGGGCGAGATGCCCAAGATAGAGTTCGAGGAGGTCCGGGGCCTTCAGGGATGCCGGCAGGCCACTTTAGAGGTGGCAGGCATGAAGCTGAAGGTAGCCCTGGCCAACGGTCTAGGCAATGCCAAGAGGCTTATGGATAGGCTGGCAGCAGGAGAGGCTTCTTTCCACTTTTTAGAAGTAATGGCCTGCCCTGGCGGCTGCATAGGCGGCGGTGGGGCCCCCATCCCGGATAATTTGACCATAAAGGCCCAGCGTATCCAAGGGGTGTATGAGGCTGACAGAAAATTGTCCCGGCGCATGTCCCATGAAAACTCCGAAATCCAGCAGCTTTACAGAGAATATCTGGGAGAATATGGTAGTTCCAGGGCGTATCAGCTCCTGCACACCTATTACTTCGATCGCAGCCTAGGGGGAGAGCCCAGGCCCGTCATCCTGGAGCATCACTGATACAAGCATCACTGATACAAGGGGATAATTTGGGCCCGGCTTAAGCCGGGCCTGATCTTTAAAATAATAAAGAAGGACTTTTGAGTTTTAAGTAGAATATTAAGGTTTAAACTTAAAAGCTGAGCCC
>DRZV01000116.1 GCA_011375465.1 Neomoorella mulderi | reverse complement strand
GGGGGAAAAGGAAAAGAGGGCCAGCCTGCTGATCGCTGGCCTTGCTGAAGATAAGCGCCTCAGCCAGAGGGAGCGGGAGGAGGCGGAGAGGCTGAAGAGGGAAACAGAAAAGCTGCAGCAGCAACTCCTGGAGCTGAAGGAGGAATGGCAGGAAAAGGTCAAGAAAGAAGCGGAAAAGTTTAAACGGGAATTCCGCCAACTCCTGCAGAGGGCCAGAGCCCAGATAAGGGAGGTCTTGGCCAGGGTGGAGAGGGCTTTGGCGGAGGAGAGCCTGCAGAACCAGCGGAGGGCCCTCTACGCTGCCCAGAGGGAATTAAAGGAGCTAGAGGTGGAGATGGAAGGAAGGTTAGAAGCTTACCGTCTACCTCAGGGAGAAAAGGTCCTGCCTCCCGGCCGGGTAAAGCCCGGGGATAGGGTCCGGCTGAGGGGATGGGGCCAGGTGGGAGAGGTGGTAAGCTGCGGCCCTGGGGAAAAGGAAGCCCAGGTTCAGGTAGGGTACCTTAAGGTTTCGGTGCCCCTGGGAGAGTTGGAGTTGCTGGAGCAGGGAAATGGGGAAGGAAAGGGGATTTATAGGGGCTGGCACCTGGAGGTGGCCCCCAAGGACATCAGACCGGAAATAGACCTGCGGGGTTTAACCGTGGAGGAGGCCTGCCACAGGGTGGAAGGCTATCTGGACGACGCCCTCCTTTCGGGATTCACCCAGGTTTATCTGATCCACGGCAAGGGCACAGGTGCCTTACGGCGGGCCCTTCAGGAATACCTGAAAGCCCATCCCCTGGTCAAGGACTTCCGCCTGGGCGGACCCCAGGAAGGGGGCAGCGGGGTTACGGTGGTGGAACTAAAAAGATAAGCCCTTTTAGGGCTTATCTTTCGGGTATGGCGACGGTAACCTCGTTGGAGGGAGGGGCATTGGCGGGGACCACCCGGTAAATATAAGTCTGGCCTGGTTCCACGTCGGTATCGGTAAAGCTCTTCCCCCTGACAGGGGTAAACTTTTGTGCCTTTCCAGAAGGGGAACGCCGCTCCACGGTGAATAAAAAGTCTCCCGGAGGAGCGGTCCACTCCAGCACCACTTTGGGCTGCTCCAGGTTGGGTCCCACCTCCAGGCGGGCCCTCAAGGAAGGGGGGGACACTTTCGAGCCGTTTTCAGGCCGCTCGGCGGCTTTATCTTTGTCGGGAGGTTCAGGCGGCTGTTTTTCTTCAGGACCGTGTAAGGTGCATACCTGGGTGGGGGGTTCCAGATAGGAGTCCTCTGCCACCCCCCCTCGAGTCCCTGAAGGCCGGCGCAGGAACACTTTGGTTACCACATTGGGGCAGTGAGGGGAGGCCAGCAGGCTCGAAGTGGCGCATACCTTTACTTCCACCCACACATCGGAGATCTTTTTGGGGATCATGGACTCGGCGAACACTTCTTTTATAATGAACTCCTTAGGGGTAAGGCTGCTGGGCAATAGCCCTGACTTGGCATCTACATCTATATAGACTATTCCTGCTGGCCTGGGAAAATCCTGGACAGGCTTATCCCTGAGGGCGGACTCCAGGACCCTCCTCCATAGGAGGGCGGGATAGCCGCCTCCGGCAACCCCCTTCAGGTAATGTTGGGGATCGGTATGATCGTATCCCATCCAGACAACCCCCACCAGTTCAGGAGTGTAGCCGGCAAACCAGGCGTCCTTTTCACCGTGAAGGCCCCGAAACTCGGGGGTTTCGGGTAAGGAAGTGGTGCCCGTTTTGCCCGCCACCGGACGCCCGGGGATTTGGGCGTTGCGTCCCGTCCCGGAGGTGACCACCGTCTTGAGCATATCGGTCATCAGGTAGGCCACCTGCTCGCTCATGACCACCCTTCGAGGAGGTCTGTTCACCAATATGGTTTTGTCGTGGCGGTCGGCGATTTTGGTGACGCAGTGGGGGGTTATATAGGTGCCGCCGTTGGCAAAAGCCGCGTAAGCCCCCGCCATCTGCACCGGGGATACCCCTGTGGTCAGCCCTCCCAGGGCCAGGGAGAGATTTTTGTCCTCTGGCCGGAGGGGCAAACCCAGGCGCTTGCCGAATTCGTATCCTGTTTCTATGCCTATGGTGTGGAGCATCTTAACTGCGGCCACGTTCACCGACCACCGGAGGGCTTCCCTCATGGTTATGAGCCCCCGATAGCGGCCATCATAGTTTTCCGGCCGATAGTTTCCGGGGAAGGTGGTGGGTACGTCGTCTATCACGTAGGCTGGGGGATAGCCCTTCTCCAGGGCAGGACCGTACACCACCAGGGGTTTGATGGTGGAGCCCGGCTGACGTTGGGCCTGGGTGGCCCGGTTGAACCCCCTTCGGGCCTTGTAGTCCCTGCCCCCCACCAAGCCCCTTATCTCCCCGGTGTGGGGGTCCAGCACCACCATGGCCCCCTCTATGGGCCTGTCGGGAGCGCCTGGAGGGAAGCTGTTTTTATCTCTAAAAGCGGCCTCCATTTCCCTTTGAATGCGCTGGTCTAAGCTGGTGTAGATCTTCAGTCCCCCCCTGTAGAGCTCTGAGGAGGGTATCCCCTGGCTTTCCAGCAGTTTGCCGGCTTCGTCTATCACCGCGTCTATAAAATAAGGGAAGTTTTCCCCCCTGGTAATGGGAGCCTCTTTGAACTCCAGCTTTTTATTTTTTGCCTCTTCCGCCTCCTGGGGGGTGATGAACCCGTATTTGACCATGCAGTCCAGCACCAGGGATTGCCGGTTCTTGGCCCCCTCCCAGTTGGTGCGGGGATCGTAGCTGGCCGGGCTCTGGATAAGACCCGCCAGGAAGGCGGACTCCGCCAGGTCCAGATCCGACACCGATTTGCCGAAATAGGCCCGGGCTGCCGTTTCCACTCCATAGGTACCCCGGCCCAAATATACGATGTTGAGGTAATTTTCCAGGATCTCTTTTTTTGTATAGGTCCTTTCCAGTTTCAGGGCCAGGATGGCCTCCTGGATCTTCCTTTTTAAGGTGCGTTCTGGATTATCTATGAAGGCGTTCTTGGCCAGCTGCTGGGTAAGGGTACTACCCCCTTCCTGGATTTTGCCGCTGCGCAGGTTTATCCAGGTGGCCCTCAGTATGGCTTTTAGATCCACCCCATGGTGTTGGTAAAAACGGTTGTCCTCAATGGCTATCACTGCATTTTGGAGATGTTTAGGTATCTTTTCCAGGGGCACCACTATGCGGTTTTCCTCTCCCCGCAACTGCTCCACCAGCTGGCCGTCCTTATCATAGATGAAGGTATTCATAGCCAGGGTGAGCTTGGCCGGATCCCACTCGGGCATGGTGCGGAAAAGCCCTATGGCGCATCCCGTGCCTGCCCCCAGAATTATCAAAAAAATTATGGCCAGACCCAGCAGAAGGATCCGGGCCAGACTCAATTTCTTTTTCACCTTTTTTTGCTGCCTTTGGGGAAGGGACGACACCATCTTCACCTCCTTATGGGGGTATTATACCACATACCCCAAGCTGTTGCAGTCACTGGCCTTCCGTGATAAACTGTACCTGGATTTTTCAAGCCCAATGCATATTATGGAGGGGTTCCCTTGAAGGATACGGACATAAAAAGGGAAGCGGATCGGCAGCTGCGTATTTTAAAGCGGGGAGCGGCAGAGATAATCACCGAGGAGGAGCTGAGGGCCAAGCTGGAGAGGTCCCTCAGGGACAACAGGCCCTTGAAGGTGAAGCTGGGGCTGGACCCCACCGCTCCCGATATCCACCTGGGCCATACTGTCGTCCTCCACAAGCTGCGGCAATTTCAAGAACTGGGCCACCAGGTCATCCTCATAATCGGGGATTTTACCGGGCGCATCGGGGATCCCACGGGAAAAATGGAGACCAGGAGACAGCTCACAGAAGAGGAGGTCCTGGCCAATGCGGAAACCTACAAGGAGCAGGTTTTCAAGATCCTGGATCCCCGCAGAACCATAATAAAATTTAACAGCCAGTGGCTGTCTGAATTGAAGTTCGCCCAGGTGATAGAGCTGGCCGCCAAGATGACCGTTGCCCGCATGTTGGAGAGGGAGGATTTTTCCCGACGGTATCAGGAGAACAGGCCCATAAGCATCCACGAATTCTTTTACCCCTTGATGCAGGCCTATGATTCGGTGGTGCTGGAGGCGGATGTGGAGCTGGGAGGGACGGATCAGAGGTTCAATTTGATAGTGGGCCGGCACCTGCAGAGGGAATACGGACAAGAGCCCCAGGTGGCTATCCTCATGCCCCTATTGCCGGGCCTAGACGGGGTTCAGAAAATGAGCAAGAGCCTGGGCAACTATGTGGGCATCAACGAGCCCCCCGGAGAGGTTTACGGAAAAATCATGTCCCTCCCCGATGAGCTGATGCTGCTCTACTTTGAACTGGTCACCCCCATTCCCCCAGAGGAATTGGAAGAGATCCGCAGAGGCCTATCCTCAGGCCAACTCCATCCCCGGGATGTGAAGATGAAGCTGGCCCGACTGATCACCTCCATGTATCACGAAGAGGAGGCAGCCCTGGCGGCCGAGGAAGAGTTCAGAAGGATCTTCCAAAAAGGAGAATTGCCCCAGGAAATGCCGGAGATAGTTTTGAAACCGGGCACCGTATGGCTGCCCCGCTTGATGGTGCAAGCCGGCCTGGTTTCCAGCACCAGCGAAGCCCGGCGCCTTATAAGGCAGGGAGGAGTGAAGGTCCAGGGGGAGAAGGTGGTGGATCCCGATCTGCACCTGGAACTCAGGGACGGGATGGTATTGCAGGCGGGCAAGAGGAGGTTTGCCCGGATCAAGCTTCT
>DRZV01000131.1 GCA_011375465.1 Neomoorella mulderi | reverse complement strand
GCCGGATCCCTGGAAAAGTCCGCGGGGATAGCCTTTGCTCCCATACTGCTCCTCTACTGTTTTTACGTATTCCGGCAGTAGCCCCAATCCCTCCTGCAGCCAGAGGGCATTGGCGGTGTGTATCTGGTATCTTCCCTCAGACCGGTTCAATTTCTCCCCCAGGGCGGCCAACTCCCTTCCTTCCCCCCGGGGGAAGGACAGGACAGACCGCATCTCCTCTGCAGTTTTACCCCTGGCCCCTTCCCAGATCATGGCCAGGGCCATGAAGAGGCTTGAGGGAGAAAAGGAGACGTTTTCCCGGTTTTCCCTGAGGTGGCTGTAGAGATTTAGGGCAAAGCTGTTGTTGGCCTGGGCTATGCTTCCGGTTTTGGAGGGGGATCTTTCCATGGCATCTCCTCCTCTGGGAAAATCCTTCCCTCGGTAGTATACAGGGACGTTGGTGTCCAATCAATTTAAAATGGATGTGGTGGAAAAGATAGCTTATAATTTTGGGGTAGATTTTTCGGGGCTGGCAGAAAGCCCTTGTGATTAAAGTGGGGTGAGAAATAATGCGCTGGAAACATGTCATCGGACTGGCGGTTTTATCCGCCTTCCTCATGGGGTTATGGGGTTGTGCCAGGAGGGTTACCCGGAGATCCCTCCCCCAGGATATGGTGGTAATAGCCCAGGAGGGGGTCTTCCTGGTAATCCCAGGGGAAGGCGGGTTTCGGTTGAGGCCTGTGGCTGAAGGTATTTCCGGGATCATGGGCGGCTGCTGGCTTTCCGACGGCAGGCTGCTGCTCATAAGAGGGGAAAAGGTTGAGTACGAAGGGGAGATCATCCTCAGGCTGGAGGGCCTCCATCTTGTGGACCCCCGGGAAGGGCAAGCCGTGTCCACCCTGGCCTTTTCCCACATCTACGCCCGGCCCGAGGATGTTTGGAGCTTAAATTTCACCGGCGACTCACCAAAAATTTACCTTCCGGTATGTAGGGATCCTGAGGGGCGGAAGTCCCTGTTTCCATCCAGCCCTCCTCCCAAAGGGGAAGCGAAGTTCCTGGACTTGCCTTCCGGCGAGGAGATCCCCGTTCTGGTGGAAGGCGAGCCTTTAAGCCTCACTATTTTCGACTTCTGCTGGTCCCAATTTTTACGGGACGGGGAGGAGAAGATATTTTACCACCAGGGAAGTTCCATATATTGGGGTAAGGTGGAAAAAGGGGTCCTCCGTTTGGCCAAGTTTTATGAAGCCCCTGGCCCCATCGAAAGGATGGGATATAATCCGGTGGCCAACAGGTTGGTGCTTTACGGTTTTGATGGGAGCAGTCCCGTAATATTGTCCCTAGATCTCCAGGGCAGAGCAGAGGAGATCCTGAAGGGCGAGTCCACCTCGCCCAGGGGGATGATCTGGCCTCCTGGGCCCATATTCAGCATGGGACGTACCCCCTGGGTCAGCTGCTATATGGAGGTGCCCGCCAAGGGCCAGCCCCGGGCATATGGCTGATTAACCTCGACAGCGGTAAAGTTCGCTATATAGGCCGGGAAGAGTTCGGGGTGATCAGCTCTGAAGGTTCCTGGCGGCTTACAGGATCGGAGGTGGAGAAGTGGGAAGGGGAAACTGTGACCCGCCGGTTTACAGCTCCTGGGAAGATGAGGGTTTTGGGGATAGCGGGCAGGCCCGGGGCCGAGCACTTGGTGGGCCGGGAAAGGCCTGAGGGGAAGTTTTTCTCTCCAGAACCCACCCCCTAGGGATTTACGACCCCCGCAACGGCAATCTCCAGTTTTTCCCTTACAAAATTAAAGATCTCATTTTCCCCCTTTGGAGCCCTGAAGTTGACCCCTGGCCTTTTAACCGGTAAAATAGAGGCCACCGGCCTTTAAAAGCTTGAGGAGGTGGAGGGCTGGTGGCCAAGAAGCTGGAGTATCTTTCCAAGAATTGCTATATATACCGTAGGGGAGAAAGCCCGGTAGAAATCCATGTATATCTATCGCCCCGGCTTTTGGCCCAGTTCACCGAAACCGAGGCCCTAGAGCAGCTCTACAACGCCTCCCTGCTTCCGGGGGTGGTGAGCCCGGTGGTGGGTATGCCCGATATCCATGCGGGTTACGGACTGCCCATCGGAGGTGTCATGGCCACCGACTATGAAAGGGGGGTGGTCTCGGCCGGGGCGGTGGGTATGGACATAAACTGCGGGGTGAGGCTCCTGACCACCCGCATACCTGCAGAAGGGGTGAGCAGAAAGCAGCTGGCTGCCCTGTTGGAGGCCATTTCCCGCCGGGTGCCTTCAGGGGTGGGGCGGGCCAGCCCCTATCAGGAGCTCCGCCAGCCCGACCTGGAAGGTATAGCGGCAGAAGGGGCCTATTATTACATCAAAAAAGGGTACGGCCGACCTGAAGACAGGGAGAGGATCGAGGAGGGGGGCTGTATCCCCGGAGCCAGGGTTTCTGCCATAAGCAGGGAGGCCCGCAAACGCACCGATCAGCTGGCCACCATAGGGGGAGGCAATCATTTTATAGAAATAGGGCGGGTGGAAGAGGTGTTATGCCCGGAGGTGGCCCCCCTCTTCGGCCTCCAGGAGGGACACCTCTACGTGTTGATCCACACCGGCAGCCGGGGTTTGGGACACCAGATATGCACAGACTACAGCCACATCATGTGGGTAAACCGGGATAAAAACAAGACCCCAGCGCCGGTGAAAGGGCTGGCCTGCGCCCCCATCCATTCCCAGGACGGCCAGAACTACCTCCAGGCCATGGCTCTAGCGGCCAACTACGCCTTTACCAACAGGCAGATCATCGCCCATTTTGTCCGGGAAGCTTTTGTGGAGGTGTTCAGAAGGCCGGAGGAGGAAATGGGGCCGGACCTCCTTTACGACGTGGCCCACAACATAGCCAAAAAGGAAAAGCACCAGGGGCGCTGGGTGCTGGTGCACCGCAAGGGGGCTACCCGGGCCCTTCCCCCCGGACATCCGGACAACCCTCCCCTTTACAGGGATACGGGCCATCCGGCCCTCATACCCGGCAGCATGGGAACCAGCTCTTACGTAGTGCTGGGAACTTCCAGTATATGGAGGACGTATTGCTCCGTAAACCACGGGGCCGGCAGGGTCATGTCCCGGAAGCGGGCCCGCGCCGAGTTTTCCCGGGAGGACGTGGCAAGGCAGCTGGGGGACGTGCTGGTATCGGCCAGAGACGTGAAAGCCCTCAGGGATGAGGCCCCTCTGGCCTATAAGGACATAGACGAAGTGGTCTACACCCTGGTGGAGGCGGGCCTCACCAGGCCGGTGGTCAGGCTCAAGCCCATGGCGGTGATAAAGGGGGAAGGGGAAGAGGGCTAGTTCTTGTTCCTGATAGAGGTTGTGCTATAATGGGCAGGGGTGGGATAAATGCGTCCCTTTCAACTGTGCTCAGAATTTCAGCCCAAGGGGGATCAGCCCCAGGCCATCGCTGCCCTGGTGGAAGGCTTGAGGAAGGGCTACCGCCACCAAACCCTGCTGGGGGCTACCGGCACGGGCAAGACCTTCACCATCGCCCATGTGATCCAGGCAGTCCAGAGGCCTACTCTGGTGATAGCCCCCAACAAGACCCTGGCTGCCCAGCTTTGCGGAGAATTCAAGGAGTTCTTTCCCCACAATGCTGTGGAATATTTCATAAGCTATTACGATTATTACCAGCCCGAGGCCTATGTGCCCCAGACGGACACCTATATAGAAAAGGACAGTTCCATAAACGACGAGATAGATCGGCTACGGCATTCCGCCACCGCTGCCCTTCTGGAGCGGCGGGATGTGATCATAGTGGCCAGCGTCTCCTGCATTTACGGTCTTGGTTCTCCCGAAGACTACCGGCGGCTGGTGCTCTCCCTGAGGGAAGGGCAGGAATATCCCCGGGAGGCCATACTGCGGAAACTGGCGTGTATCCATTACCAGCGCAATGACTATGAATTGAAACGGGGCACTTTCCGAGTCCGTGGAGGAGTGGTGGAGATCGTACCCGCCTCCTCCGAGGACTTGGTGGTGAGGGTAGAGCTGGACGGAGATAGGATAGAGCGGATCCTGGAGATAGACAGCCTCACCGGCGAGGTATTAGCCCGCCGCCGCCATGTGGCCATTTTTCCGGCCAGCCACTACGTGGTGGGGCCTGACAGGATGGAGAGGGCCCTGGCCAGCATAGAAGCCGAGCTCCAGGAGAGGCTGGCGGAGCTGCGGCAACAGGGCAAGCTCCTGGAGGCCCAGCGGCTGGAACAGCGCACCCTTTATGACCTGGAGATGCTGAGGCAGATAGGTTATTGCAAGGGCATAGAGAATTACTCCCGCCACCTCACCGGCAGGGCCCCAGGGGAACCCCCCTTCACCCTCATAGATTACTTCCCCGACGATTTTCTCCTGGTCATAGACGAATCCCACATCACCCTTCCCCAGATAAGGGGGATGTTCGAGGGCGACTACTCCCGCAAGCTCACCTTGGTGGAATACGGTTTCCGGCTCCCCTCAGCCTTGGATAACCGCCCCCTCACCTTCGAAGAATTCTGCCAGCGGATAAACCAGGCCATCTATGTCTCCGCCACCCCGGGGCCCTTTGAACTGGAACACTCCCAGCAGATAGTGGAGCAGATCATAAGGCCCACGGGCCTGGTGGATCCCGAGGTGGTGGTAAAACCTATAAAAGGACAGGTGGACGACCTGCTGGAAGAGATCCGAGAAAGGGTGGCCCGGGGGGAAAGGGTGCTGGTGACCACCCTAACCAAAAGGATGGCCGAGGATCTCACCGACTTCCTCCAGGAGTCGGGGGTAAAGGCCCGCTACATGCACTCGGACATCAACGCCATCGAGCGGATGGAGATAATAAGGGATCTGCGCTTGGGAGTTTTCGACGTTCTGGTGGGGATCAACCTGTTGCGGGAAGGTTTGGATTTGCCTGAGGTTTCCCTGGTGGCCATATTTGACGCTGACAAGGAGGGTTTTTTGCGGTCTGAGCGCTCCCT
>DRZV01000061.1 GCA_011375465.1 Neomoorella mulderi | reverse complement strand
TGACGGGGCTGGTAAGGAGCGCCCACTATCTGATCTATCGGTATCTTCATCACCTGAGGCTCTCCGGAGGGCGCTTCTGGCGGCAGGAGGGCTCCCAATCCCTTGCCCAGACCCCTTTTAGCCATTATCCATCACCTCTCGGGCTAGCTGGTTATAGGCTTCTGCTCCCCTGGAACGGGGGTCATAAGTATTGATGGGCTATCCGTGGCTGGGGGCCTCGGTCAGCCGTATATTTCGGGGGATCACGCTTTTGAATACCCTTTCTTTAAAGTGACGGCGCACCTCTTCCACCACCTGGGAAGAAAGGTTGGTCCGGGGATCGAACATGGTGAGGAGCAGCCCCTCTATACGAAGGGCAGGATTCAAATGGTTTTTAACCAGCTGGATGGTGTTCAAAAGCTGTCCCAGCCCCTCCAGGGCATAATATTCGCACTGCACCGGGATTATAACGCTGTCCGCGGCGGTCAGGGCATTGATGGTCAGCAATCCCAGAGATGGGGGACAATCCACGAGGAGATAATCGTACAGCTGCCTTACCTCCTCCAGAGCCTGTCTGAGTTTATATTCCCTGCCCACAAGATTGACCAGCTCCACCTCAGCCCCGGCCAGCTCTATGGTGGCCGGGACCAGATCCAGATAGGTGACGGGGGTGGTGATGATAACCCCCACCACCGGCACCCTACCTATGGAGCACATCATATATACAGTGACTCAGGCGCATCCTGTCCACCCCCAGGCCGCTGGTGGCATTACCCTGGGGGTCTATATCTATCAGGAGAACCTTATTGCCCGCCTGGGCCAGATAGGCTCCCAGGTTTATGGCCGTGGTGGTCTTCCCTACACCCCCTTTTTGGTTGGCAATGGCTATAACCCTGCCCATGGAAACCTCTCCCTCAAGCTTTTTCCTTTTATTTCGCCAAGGAAAGGCCAGTTCCTCCTTAAGTTTTCAAAGGGGCCTTTTTTCTGGAATACCGGGCCTGCGGGGATAGGGAGGAGGAGTGGGTTTCACCTTGGGGACCAGGATCAAAAGGCGTTCTTCCCCTCCCCGGGGCAAGGTATCCCTATACACCTCTGGCTTCCCGCCCCCCAGGATTTCTACGGCCCTGGCCGCCTCCTGGATTTCCTCTTCCCCCTTAGGCCCCTTATACGCCACCATGATACCCCCCAGCTCCACCAGGGGGAGGCAGTATTCGGCCAAAACATTTAAAGGGGCCACTGCCCGGGCCACTGCCAGGTAATAGCTCTCCCGGTGCCCCCTTTTTTGTCCCACCTCTTCTGCCCTTCCCCACAGGGGTATAACCCCCTCCAGCCCCAGCTCCTTTATAACCTGTACTAAAAATAAAAACCTTTTTCTCTGGGACTCCAGGAGGGTTATCTTCAAATCGGGGCGGTAGATCTTCAAAACCACGCCGGGCAAGCCGGCCCCGCTGCCCACGTCCACCACTTTGACGGAGAGAGGGGGTTCCAGGGCCTTAAAAAGCAAAAGGGAATCGAGAAAATGCTTGCGCCATATCTCCTCCCCGCTTATACGGGTCAGATTGAATCGCCGGCTGTAGAGGTCTATCAGCTGGGCATAGCGGTTGAGGAGTTCCACCTGCCCAGGGCTGAGGGATAAACCCTTTTCCTCCAGGAGGGCTAAGGGCTCCCTTTTATCCGGCATCAGCCTTGGCTCCCCTATCCTTCCTCTTATCCAGATATACCATGAGGACGCTTATATCCGCAGGGGTCACCCCGGGTATGCGCAGAGCTTGACCCAAGGACCGGGGCCTCACCCTCTCCAGGTGATCAATCCCCTCCCGGGACAGACCCGGTATGCTCCGATAATCCAGATCCGGAGGGATAAGGCGGCCCTCCAATTTTTCCAGACGCTGGGCTTGGGCCTTTTCTTTGGCTATATATCCCTGATATTTTATAATGGTTTCCACCTCCTCCTCTATGGGGGGAGGTAGGGGGGAGACTAAACCCGCCTCCATCAAGTCCCGATAAGCGATCCTAGGCCTCTTCAGCAGCTGGGCTAAGCTCAAGGATACCTGGAGGGGAGGCTCTCCATAGCGGGACAATATCCCCTGGACCTTATCGTTATCAGGTCCCACATGGATTTTTTCTAGCCTAGCCAGATTTTCTTGAATAATCCTCTCTTTTTCCCTCACCCGAGCCATCTGCTCTTCGGTGAGGAGCCCCCATTCATAGCCCAAGGGGGACAGGCGCAGGTCGGCGTTCTCCCCCCGCAGCAGCAGACGGTATTCAGCCCTGGAGGTGAGCATCCTGTAGGGTTCCCTTACCCCCTTGGTTACCAGATCGTCTATGAGGACGCCTATATAGGCCTGATCCCGCCTCAACACCACCGGCTCCAATCCCTTGACCTTCCTGGCGGCATTGATCCCGGCCATCAAACCCTGGGCCGCTGCCTCTTCATATCCGGAAGTGCCGTTGATCTGACCGGCGGTAAACAAGCCGGAGATGAACCGGCACTCCAGGGTAGGGTGAAGCTGGGTGGGCTCGATGTAATCATATTCAATGGCATAACCGGGCCGCAATATCTCCGCCCTTTCCAGGCCGGGTATGGTGTGGAGCATTTCCACCTGTACCTCTTCCGGTAGGCTGGTGGAGAGGCCCTGCACGTACCATTCGTCGGTATCCAATCCTTCTGGTTCCAGGAATACAGGATGGCAGGGCTTATCGGCAAAGCGCACCACCTTGTCCTCTATGGAGGGGCAATACCTGGGGCCTTGGCCCTCTATGACCCCGCTGAAAAGGGGGGCGCGGTGGAGGTTCTCCCGGATGATCTTATGGGTGAGTTCGGTGGTATGGGTGAGATAGCAGGGAACATTGGGCCTGTGGCTGTTATCCTCCCAAAAGGAGAAGTTCAAAGGTCCGGGATCCCCCGGCTGCTCCACCATTTTATCCCAATCGATGGAACGCCCGCTCACCCTGGGGGGAGTCCCTGTCTTAAATCTCCCCAAAGCCAATCCCAGCCCCCTCAGGGAGAGGGCGAGTTGGTGGGCGGGAAACTGGCCGCTGGGTCCGCTGGAATATATCACATCCCCTATGATGATCCTTCCCCTCAGGTAAGTACCGGTGGTCAATACCACGGCAGGAGCCCGGTAAAAAGCCCCGGTTTTGGTCATCACCCCTTCAACCTGGCCTTCCTTTACCTGGATATGGACCGCTTCCCCCTGCTTCAAGTAAAGTCCGGGTTGAGAGGTCAAGGTTTTGAACATCAGCTGCTGGTAAAGTTTTTTATCAACCTGGGCCCGCAGGGCCCTCACCGCGGGCCCCTTGCCCACATTGAGGCGCCGGATTTGGATGCGGCTGCGATCGGTATTGAGGCCGATAATACCCCCTAACGCATCTATTTCCCTCACCAGATGCCCCTTACCCGGCCCCCCCACTGAAGGGTTACAGGGCATGAGTCCCACCGCGTCCAAATTCAGGGTCAGAAGCAAGGTGCGGCATCCCAGCTTGGCCGAAGCCAGGGCTGCCTCGCACCCCGCGTGGCCAGCCCCGATCACAATGACATCGAAAATCCCGGCCTCGTACACGGAATTCACCTCTACTTTCCCAGACAAAAATCGGCAAAGATGCGATCCAGCAGATCTTCCTCCAGGGTAGCTCCTATAACTTCCCCCACGGCCCGGGCAGCAGCTCCCACGTCCACCGCTATTATATCAGGCGGCTGGCCCTCCCTCCAGGACCTTATGGCCTCCTCCAGATGGAAGCTGGCCCGGGTGAGGGCTTCCTTATGCCTTACCCTTAGGAGTACAGGAGACCCTCTCCGTAAAGGGAACCTTCCCCCGTACGCCATCTGCCGAATTTTCTCCCTCAATCTCTCCAAGCCTTCTCCTGTCAAGGCAGAGACGGCCACCCAGGGCAAGTCCCTTAAGGCCTCTTCCTGAAACTCCTTCCCCTTCACCAAATCCAGCTTGTTGGCCACCACCAATAAGGGCTTATCCCTGACCTCCTTCAAAATCTCCATGTCCTCTGGCAGAAGGCCTTTACTCAAATCTATAACCAGCAGGATCAAATCGGCTTCTTCTAAAATTTTCCTGGTACGGGCCACCCCCATGCTTTCCAGGACATCTTCCGGAGCCCGCAACCCGGCAGTATCTATCAAACGGCAGGGGATGCCCCCCAGCATGACGTCCTCGCTGACGCTATCCCTGGTGGTGCCCGGAATGGGGCTCACCAGGACCCTTTCCTGCTGCAACAGGGCATTCAAAAGGCTGGATTTACCCACATTAGGCCTGCCCACCAGGACCAACTTTATACCCTGGGTCAGAATCCGGCCCTCCTCCCAAGTGGAGAGCAACTCCTCCACCTCTCCCTTTACCTCCATGAGCCTCTCCAGATGTATTTCCTGGGGTTCCCCCACCTCTTCAGGGAAATCTATGCTGGCCTCTAAAGCAGCCAAGACACCCAGAAGGGCATGGTAAAACCCCTTTATCGTGGAAGAAAGCTTGCCCTGAAGATGTTCCACCGCAGCGGTGAGCCCTTCCACAGTTCTGGCCCTGACTATATCGGCCACGGCTTCGGCTTGGGCCAAATCCAGCTTCCCGTTTAAAAAAGCCCTCTTGGTGAATTCCCCTGGATCCGCCAGGCGGGCTCCTAAATATAAAAATATTTCTAAAACCCTCTCCACAACAAGGGGATTGCCGTGGCAGTAAAGCTCCACCATATCTTCTCCGGTATAGCTGCGGGGAGCGGGGAAGAAGGATAAAAGGCACTGATCTATGGGGGAGCCCCTCTCGGGATCCAGGATATAGCCCAGATGCGGGGTCCGGGCAGGCAGCTCCCTTAAAGGGCGGTCAGCAGAGGGCTGAAAAACTTTTTCCGCTGCCGCCAGGGATCCCGGACCGCTGAGGCGGATTATGGCTATAGCGCCTTCTCCAGGAGGAGTGGCCGGGGCCACTATGGTATCCTCCAGCAATTCCTTACCCCCTTCAAAATAAAGCCCAGCAATACTATGTATCGCTGGGCCAGAGGATCTTCCTTAAGAGTGGAGCAT
>DRZV01000027.1 GCA_011375465.1 Neomoorella mulderi | reverse complement strand
CTTTGGCTGGTCTACGGGTTGGCCGTGGGCCCCCTCCTCTATTATGGCCTGTTGCGGGGAGATCGCCGGGACTGGGCTTGGGGATGCGTGCCCGCAGCAGCGCTTTTGGCAGCTTTATTGTTCTACTTCTTGGCGCCCGTGAGCCGCATACCCGGATACCTGAGCCAGACTTTAGCCCGGGTCCACCTCTTTTCTCCGGAACTGGCAGAGGTGACAGGCGAATCAGCGGTGGTGAACCGGGCCGGAGGGGAAGTGGTGGTAGCCCTGGAGCGGGGATTGCTGCCTTGGGTGAGGGAAGACGCCCAGATTAAAGAAGGGGAGGGTCACATGGAGGTTTCCTATCCCCAGATGCCCCCCAATTCCCTGAGCCTGTTTACCTGGTGGGGAGTGATGAGGCCTAAGGGGGATCTTCAAGCTGAACTCTACCTGGAAGGGGACAGCCTCAGGGGAGAGATATGGAACCGGACCCCTTTCCATCTGGAGGATTGCCACCTGCTGCTGGGCAATCTCGTATTGCCCTTAGGATCCCTGCCTTCGGGGGGGGGGGGGAGATTTCCATAGAGCAAAAATTCTCTTCTCTCCTCTCGGTGGAAGAGAGCTGGATCTTTCAGTGCCTGACAGGGCAGGATATAAAGCCCGGCCAGCCCGGGTTTCTGCCCCGGGCCATGCTGCGGAACTGGCTCTGCCCAGGATCGCACTCCAGGTCTCTGGTGAAATTTTTCGGATAGCACCGGGAGCCATTGATGGGTATTTTCAACTTAAAGGGGCAGGGGAGGATCAAGGGCTGCACCCTGGTGGTAAAAGACATGGAGGTAAAAGCCAGAGGGATTTTCCGCACCCCTCCAGGGTTCTTGCGGGCTGGATATGGGTCTCCTGAAAGCGGCAAGCCCTTATCAAGCCCTGGAGAAATGTATCTCAGCTATGATCTGGCCCTGGGTATAGGCACACCCTTTGAGCTCAGATCCGTGGAGATAGATCCTGCTCTTTGGCCGCCCAAGGTGGACTCGCTGGCCCTTTACAATCAGAAGACCGGGAAATGGGAGGAAAAACCTTCCGGCAGGATCAAACTGGAGGGGGAGGTGAAAAAATGATAACCTTTCAGGGAGTGGAAAAAAGTTTTGGGCCGGTCAAGGCCTTGGATAATTTTAACCTGCAGGTGGAAAGGGGGCACATATGCGGTTTGATCGGCCCTAATGGAGCCGGGAAGACCACGGCCATGAACATCCTGGCCCCCCTGATCCTGCCCGATAGGGGCAAGGCGGAGGTGGCAGGGATAGACGTGATACAGCAGCCCCGGGAGGTGCGGCGCCTCATAGGCTATATGCCCGACGCTTTTGGCTTCTATGATGATTTGCGGGTGGGGGAATACCTAGGATTTTTTGCCGCCACCTATCGCATCCCTTCTTCCCGTCGGCCCCAGCTCATATCTACCTTGCTGGAACTGGTGGGGTTGGAATCCAGGAGGGAGGCTTATGTCAATATCCTTTCCCGGGGCATGAAGCAGCGCCTCTCTTTGGCCCGCTGTCTGATCCATGATCCGCAGGTGCTTATATTGGATGAGCCAGCCTCGGGTTTGGACCCCTGGGCTCGGGCCGAGGTGAAGGAGATAATCCGATACTTAAAACAGCTGGGAAAGACAGTCCTGGTCAGCTCCCATAT
The DNA here is from genome assembly GCA_011375465.1 of Neomoorella mulderi. GTDB lineage: Bacteria > Bacillota > DSM-521 > Neomoorellales > Neomoorellaceae > SpSt-1133. Next base: position 3,376 of record DRZV01000027.1, on the reverse strand, counting down.
ATTACCTGAGATAGGGGAGATATGTGATGATATAGCCATCATCCAGGCGGGCAGGCTGGTGGCCATGGGCTCCCTGGAAGATATAACCTCCCTGGCCAGGGAGGGGCGAAGGATAAGGGTTCTGGAGGAGGCCCAAAGAATACTTTCCTTTTTAGCTTCCTACCCCGGGGTAAAGGAGGCAGTCCTAAACCAGGAGGAAATCAGCATAACTTTCCAGGGAAGCCTGGAGGAACAGGCGGAGCTCCTGCGCTTTTTGGCCCATAGGGCCCGCCTGGTGGAATTCGCTGAAATCGGAGGAAAGGAGCTGGAGGAAATATTTTTCAGCCTTATAGGAGGGGTGGACGGTGGAGATTAGCCCTGTCTTGGAAAAGGAGCTGCGGCAGCGCTTCCGCACGGTTAAAACCCCATGGATTTTAGCTTTTTATCTGTGGATCCTGGGGGGCGTGGTGCTGGCCTTTATATTCCTGGCCACAGCCCCGCAGTCGGGTTTTTTCGACCCCTCCTATGGAGAGGGTCTGTTTGTGATCCTATCCCTGATTCAACTGGGCCTTCTGGGGTTTGTGGTGCCCGGGCTCACCTCCGGGGCCATAAGCGGGGAGAGGGAGCGCCAGACTTTGGATGTGCTCCTGGTAACCCCTTTGAGCCCCGGGGAGATAGTGGTGAGCAAGCTCCTGGCCACTTCAGCCTTCATAACCCTGCTGGTGGTGGCCACCCTGCCCCTTTACATTTTGGCCTTTTCCTATGGGGGTTCCCCCTGGCAGGGGTGGCCAAAGTCTTCAGCCTGTATCTGGTGGCTATACTTTTTTGGGGTTCCCTGGGGATAGCTTGTTCAGCCTCTATCAAAAGGACCGGTCCCAGCACGGTTACCGCCTATGCTCTCGTGTTTCTCCAGGCGGTGGGCACAGGGCTTCTGGCCTTATACCTCAAAAGCCTGGATTCCCGCCTGCTGGGCCCTTCCCCGGATCCTGCCCAGTGGAATTCCCCTTTTTTTGGCCGGATGGGCGGAATTCCTTTTTAAGATAAACCCGGTGACGGTGATACTGGACGTGCTGACCGGAGGCAAGGGGGACGTTTTGGAATTGGGCTTCTTCTTTTCCCACAGCCATCTCCCCCTGTCCCCTTGGGGCTTCTATACCATTTTTTACCTGGCCCTAGCCCTCCTTCTCCTCTGGTTGGCTGCCAGGCAGTTGCATCCCAGACAAAAATGAGAAGAATCGGTTACCTTGGATCCCCTATTTCGTCCGTTCCTGGAGGAAAAGGATTTCCCCAATCCCTCCCAAGCCCTTGACTCCCAGAAGGCCAGGGAAATCCTGGCTGCTCACCTGAAGGCGGTACTGGCCTATATGAACTGGGAAGGGGAATATCGTTTGGTCTATTTCCCCTATATTTCCCCGGTGGAGGCTTTGACAGACCGGATCCTGGGGGAGGAGTACAATTTTAACGTGGATGTGGATCTAGAGGGGAAGGTGACCTTTTTCCACCAGAATATAGCCACCCCCCTGCCGAAACTGCCCGACAGCTGGGCCAAACTGTCGGAAGCCCAGATAAAAGATATCCTCTTGCAGAACTTAGAAATGGATCTTTTGTATGTGCCCCAGCACGATCCCCTCACAGGTGAGCAGAAGCAGATCCTGCTCCTCTATTCCCCCCGGTTTCAGGGCTATGTTCTGGACGCCTTTACTGGCCGGCCCCTGGAATTACCCCTAAGGCCCGGATAACCGGGCCTTTAATTTTAAAAGGGGGCAGGAACTCTGGGGACCCATGTCGAATTCCTGGTAGAAAAAAGAAAAATCCAGATTTTCGGGAAATAGCCATGATGGCAGTGGTGAATTCCCTGGTCCTTTTGGGCTTGGAAGGGCATAGGGTGAGGGTGGAGGTGGATATAGCCCCAGGGCTGCCCCTTTTCGAAGTGGTGGGCCTGCCGGACACCGCGGTGAAGGAATCCAGGGAAAGGGTAAGGGCTGCCCTGAAGAATTCCGGATTCGAATTCCCCTTGCGCCGGATAATAGTAAACCTGGCTCCCGGGGACGTGAGGAAAGAGGGCCCCCTCTACGATCTGCCCATGGCCTTGGGTATATTGATGGCCTCCGGTTCCCTTCCCCTCAGGGAGGAGAAGATCTATGCCATAGGGGAGCTCTCCCTAGAGGGCAGCTTGCGGGGGGTACCCGGGGCCCTGCCCATGGCCCTGGCCTTGCAGGAGATGGATCCGGGGGCTATCCTCCTCGTCCCCCGGGATAATGTCCGGGAAGCGGCCCTGGCTTCAGGCATAAAGGTTTTGGCTGCCGAGAGCCTATCCCAGGTGGCTGCCTTTTGGCGCGGAGAGGCGGCCTTGGAGGAGGCGCCTTCCTTTGGGGAAATGGCCCTGCAGGGGGAGGTTCCAGGCCCTGATTGGGCTGATATAAAGGGACAGAGGACCGCCAAAAGGGGGCTGGAGATAGCTGCGGCAGGGGGACATAACGCTTTGCTGATAGGCAGCCCGGGCACAGGTAAAACCCTGCTGGCCCGTAGCCTGCCCACCATAATGCCCCCCCTTACCTATGAGGAGGCCCTCACTGTCACCAAGATATACAGCGCTGCCGGGCTCCTGGCACCGGGACAGGGCCTCATAACCACCCGGCCTTTTCGATCCCCCCACCATACCGCCTCCATCGCCAGCATAATAGGAGGAGGAAGGATCCCCCGGCCTGGAGAGGTTAGCCTGGCCACCCATGGGGTGCTGTTCTTAGATGAAATGCCGGAATACCGTCGGGACGTGCTGGAGGCCCTGAGGCAGCCCCTGGAGGACAGGGTAGTTCACCTCTCCCGGGTGGCGGCCCGTATTTCTTATCCGGCAGATTTCATCCTTATAGGCAGCATGAATCCCTGCCCCTGCGGCTATTATGGGGATACTTCCAGGGAATGCCTCTGTACCCCTTATCAGGTTTCCCAGTACCGCCGGCGGATCTCCGGGCCCCTTATGGATCGCATCGATCTCCATATAGAAGTGCCCCGCCTCTCCTACCAGGAAATAGAAGAGGGGGAGCCCGGGGAGCCTTCAGCTCGGGTGCGGCAGAGGGTCCAGGCTGCCCGGGAAAGACAGCTTTACAGGGGAAAAAGGTATGGAAAAAGCTGTAACGCCGCCCTGAGCGGGGCAGAGATAAGGGAGGTGTGTCGGTTGACACCTCGGGCCCGGATCCTTCTGCGGGAAGCCTTCAGCCGTCTGGGGCTTTCCATGCGGGCCCATGACCACATTTTAAAGGTGGCCTTGACTATAGCCGATCTGGAGGGTAAAGGGGTTGTGGAGGAGGGCCATCTGGCCGAAGCCCTCCAGTACAGGAGCCTGGACTGGGAACCTTAAAAAAGTTGTCGGCAACTGATCGATTTTCTGGGCTACCAT
>DRZV01000016.1 GCA_011375465.1 Neomoorella mulderi | reverse complement strand
TTGTTCCTGGCAGGATGCGGGGTCAATTCCTCCCCCTCCAGGGAGGAAGCGGTCTTGGCCCCTGAGGTCAAGGCCCCGAACCTGGATTTGAAAGCCAAAGCCGCCGTGCTCATGGATCCCTAGACCGGAGAGGTGCTCTGGGAGAAGAACGCCCACATGCGGCGCTATCCAGCCAGCATGACCAAGCTGATGACCATGGTGGTGGCCATGGATATGGTGGAGAAGGGGCAGGCCCGGTTGGAAGAGCCGGTACAGACCAGCGAGCGGGCGGAAAGCTTTGGGGGTTCGGAGGTCTTCCTGGAGGCGGGAGAGATCTTCTCCCTGGAAGAGATGCTCATCGCCATAGCGGTAGCCTCGGCCAACGATGCGGCTGTGGCCGTGGCTGAGCACCTGGCCGGATCAGAGGCGGCCTTCGTGGAGCTCATGAATGCCAAGGCCCAGGAGCTGGGCCTTAAAAACACCCATTTCAGCAACTGCCACGGGCTCCATGACGAGAACAATTACACTTCCCCTTATGATATGGCCCTGATCGCCCGTTATGCCCTGCGGTATCCCAAGATCAGGGAGTGGTGTTCCATAAAGCAGTATACCTTTCGGCAGAATCCCCTGACCATTCTGGACAACACACCAACAAGATGCTTTACTGGTATCCGGGTACCGACGGTTTTAAGACCGGCTATGTGGATGCTTCGGGATACAACCTGGTATCCACTGTGGAGAGGGAGGGCTTAAGGCTCATAGCTGTGGTGATGGGGGGTAGACGTACCCAACGGCCACTTCGCCGACTCCATGAAGCTGTACAATTGGGCCTTTAAACAGTGGGCTTTCAAAAAGCTCTACGAGGCAGGCCAAGGGGTGGCCCGCATCCCCGTGGCTAAAGGAGAAAAGCCCCAGGTGGAGGCGGTGTGCACAAAACCCTTGGGAGCCAGGGTCAGCCGCGTAAGGGGCAAGGAAGAAAAATTGGAGGTGGCCCTGGAGGTACCCCCCATGGTCCCGGCTCCAGTGCAGAAGGGGCAGACTCTGGGCCAGGGGGTGGTTTTACGGGACGGGAAGGAGGTGGAGCGGGTGCCTCTGGTGGCCGGAGAGGAGGTAGCCAGGGCTACTCTGGCCCATGTCCTCCGGCGCAGCTTGAAGCTGTTCTTTTGCCCCTCCCTATGATTTTCCCATTATTTAGCAGGAAAAAGGCCCTGAAAGTAGAATTAAACCCCTGAAAGAAAAAGCTTTTAGGGGGTTTTTTCTTTGCAGGTGTTTTTCAGCCAGGAGGGATCTAAGCTCTGGGCCCGTGTAAGGGGCGAGGTGGACTTAAAGAGCGCCGACGCCCTCAGGCGGGAACTGGAGGCCAGCTTGGATCACGCCCGTCCCCGGATATTATGCCTGGATTTTGGGGGGGTCACCTTCATAGACAGCACCGGACTGGGGGTTATCTTGGGCCGCTACCGCCGTCTGGCCCGGGAAGGGGGAAAGATGGTGATCTATCATCCCCAGCCCCAGGTGAGGAGGCTCCTGGAGATCTCCGGCCTGGCCCGCCTGGTGGAGATCTATCCTCCGGAAGGGGAAGGATGTAAGGCCTATGGTGACTGAGGCCAAGGTTAAAAACAGCATGTCGCTGGAATTTTTAAGCCTCCCGGAAAATGTGGGTTTGGCTAGGGTGGCGGTGGCTGCCTTCGTAGCCCACGAAGAGGTTGACTTGAACGACCTGGAGGAGATAAAGGTGGCGGTTTCGGAGGTGATCTCCAATGGCATCATTCACGGCTATAGGGGGCAGCCCACCGGCACGGTAAGGGTGAAGGCCGAGCTCACGGAGGAGGGGTTGAGCATAGTGGTGGAGGATCAGGGCTGCGGCATTCCCGATGTGGACCTGGCCATGCAGCCCGCCTACTCCACCGATCCCGAGCGCATGGGTCTGGGCTTCGCCTTCATGCAGTCCTTTATGGATCGCGTGGAAGCGATCTCCGAGGTGAATAAGGGAACCCAGGTGAAGATGTTCAAGGCCCTACCATCTCATAAACTCATAAAGATTAGAGGGCGGAAAGGAAATGGGCTGGTGGGAGATGAATTTGCCCCGATTTCCCCTCCTTTCGGAAAAGAGAGACCGAGGAACTCCTCCGGAGGCCAAGGAGGGGGACAGGGAAGCCCGGGAGCGCCTTATAAACTGCAATCTCAAGCTGGTCTTCAACCTGGTAAAGCGCTTTGAGGGGCGGGGATGCGACCTGGAGGACCTGTTCCAGATAGGAACCCTGGGGCTGATAAAGGCCATAGATAAGTTTGACCCCAGCTATCAGGTGCGCTTCTCCACCTATGCCGTCCCCATGATCCTGGGGGAGATAAGGCGGTATCTCAGGGATAACAATCCGGTAAAGGTCAGCCGCTCCCTGAAGGAGACAGCCTTCAAAGTGAATCGTGCCAGGGAAGAGCTTACGAAAAAGCTGGGGAGAGAGCCGTCCCTGGGGGAGCTGGCGGAGGCCCTGGGGTTGCCCAGAGAAGAGGTGGTTATGGCCCTGGAGGCCCAGCAGGCTCCCGCCTCCCTCCACGACACGATATACCAAGAGGAAGGAGATCCCATATGCCTGATGGACCAGCTGGAAGGGGAGGAAGGGGAGTGGCTGGATAAACTGCTGGTGAACCAGATTTTGGAGCGCTTGCCCTTCCGCCTACGCCAGGTGCTGATCTGGCGCTTTTTTGAAGACCGCACCCAGGCAGAGATAGCCCAGCTCCTGGGGGGTATCCCAGGTGCAGGTTTCCCGCCTGGAGCGGCAGGCCCTGCAAAAACTCCGGGAGATCTTGGGGGGGAAGGAGGCTAATGATAATAGTTGAGTTATAGCTTCCTGCCCAAACCCAACCAAGCTACAGCAGTGAAGAGATGGAGGCTTTGCCTGTGCCCCCTCCTAACCTCCTAAGGTGCTGTAGGCAGCCAAGATGGCCCCTATCAAGGAAGCGGCCACAAAGGCCACCATGCCCCTCATGAATACCAGCAGTAGGGGCTCTATCATGGTCATGAGCCGCTGGATGCTGTCCCTCAGCATCTGGTCGTAGGTATCCCCCACCATGAGGAGGGCCCCCTCCAGGGTTCCCCCCTCCTCTCCCACCCTCAATATGCTGGCAGCCATAGGGGGAAAGAAATATCTGAACCTGCTCAAAAGCTGGGAGAGGGTTTCCCCTCGCAGCACCCTTCTGTGGACTTCTTCTAAGGCCTGGCACACCGGCAGGTAACCTATGGTCCCCTGGGTCGCTTTTATGGCCTCCACGATGGGGATGCCGCTGCCCACCAGGAGGCCCATGGTCTTGGCAAAATGCACCACCAGGGCGTGGCGGAAGACCGGCCCCAGGAGGGGGAGATGGAGGCGGATGAGATCCAGGTAGTATCGGGTCTGGGGGATGCGGAAACCCAGGATAAGGCAGCCCAGGAAGAGCAGAACCCCTTTACCTATGCTGGGTAGGTATCTGGGCCCCTTCTCTCCCAGGGCCACCAGGAGTTTGGTCTGGGGCGGGAGTTCCCCTCCCATGGAGGTAAGGAAGGGCACCAGCTTGGGTATCACGTAGACTATGAGGAAGACTGCTACCCCGATGGAAGCCAGAAATACCAGGGCGGGATACAGGGAGCTGGATATCACCTGACGGGCGAGGGCCAGCCTCTCTTCCCAATAAGCGGTGACCCTTTCCAGGGCCACGTCCATGAGACCGGTGATTTCCCCTGCCTCCACCAGGCTGGTGACCATGGCAGGGAAGATCCGGGGAAAGCGGGCCATGGCCCGGCTCAGGGGAACCCCCCTTTCCACCTCCTCCCGGATGAGGCGCAGCGTGTGCCTCAGGCGGGGGTTGGGCATCTCTTCCTCCAGGGTCCTCAAGGTGGTGACCACCGGCACCCCGGCCTTTATCAGGGAGCCCATCTGCCGCAGGCACAGGACCACCTCCCCCTGCCGTACCGGGGTTATGCGGGCCAGGAGATCTCCGGTTCCCAGGGCAGCTCCTCTTCTTTCATCCTTCTCCTCCAAAGAGGTGACCATTATCCCCCGCCTTCTCAGGCGGGAGGCCACTTCGCCGGGATCCTCCCCCTCCAGAACTCCTTTAAGCCTCCTGCCTCCCGGCCCCACGCCTTCGTAGACGAACAAGGGCATCCTACCACCTCCTGGATATTAGAATTCTAAGGTGGCCTTCAGCACCTCCGCGGTGGTGGTGAGCCCTTTTTTCACCTTCAGGGCTCCGTCCTCTCTCAGGGTGCGCATCTTGCCCTTCAGCTTCTCCTTCAGGGTGAGGGCGTCGGCGCCGGAGATGACCAGCCTCTGGATTTCCCTATCCAGTACCAGCAGCTCGAAGATGCCCGTTCTGCCCCTGTAGCCGCTGCCGTGACAGTGGGGGCAGCCCCGGCCGGCGTAATACTCCTCCTCCGGGCTGAGGCCCAGGGCCAGCAGTTCTCCCGGAGGAGGGGAGAACTTGTGTTTGCAGTAGGGGCAGATGAGCCTGACCAGCCGCTGAGCCAGGACCCCCTTCAGGGCGCTGCCCACCAGATACCTCTCGCATCCCATGTCCACCAGCCGTTCCACCGCTCCCACCGCATCGTTGGTGTGCAGGGTGGACAGGACCAGGTGGCCGGTGAGGGCGGCCTGCAGGGCGAGGCTGGCTGTTTCCCCGTCCCTTATCTCCCCCACCATGATGATGTTGGGGTCCTGGCGGAGTACGGCCCTCAGGGCAGTGCTGAAGAGGTAGCGCCTGCTCCCGTAATCCACTTGGGTCTGGGTGATACCTTCCATGGCCAGCTCGATGGGGTCTTCCACCGTAACTATATTGACCGTATCCCTCCTCAGGTACTTCAAGGCCGCGTAGAGGGTGAAGGTCTTGCCGCTGCCCGTGGGGCCGGTCACCAGGATCAGGCCATAGGGCAGTTCCAGGAGCTCCTTGAACCGGGCCAAGGTCTCCTCGTCCATCCCCAGGTCCTCCAGATCCAGGAGTTTCTCCTGGGAGGGCAAAAGCCTTAGCACCGCCTTTTCCCCCCGGGCGCAGGGCAAGGTGGATACCCTTACGTTTATGCTTCCCCCTTCCTCGCTGGAGAAGAGGAAGCCGCCGTCCTGGGGGCTGCGCCTCTCCGCTATGTTCATCCGGCCCAGCACCTTTATGCGGGAGATGAGGGGAGGAGCC
>DRZV01000007.1 GCA_011375465.1 Neomoorella mulderi | reverse complement strand
TCCCCAACCCCTCCAGGAACCAGGATCCCCGCCACCCCCTCCAAAGGGAAGAGATCCTTTTCCAGCTCCACCGCATCTATCCAGCGGATGCCTACCTGGACGTCATTGTAAAGGCCGGCATGGCGCAGGGCCTCCACCACGCTCAAGTAAGCATCGGGAAGGGTCACGTACTTACCCACCAGCCCGATTTCTATTTGATCCCGGAGGTTCTTCATCCTGGCCACCATGGCCTTCCATTCTTCCATATCAGCGGGGCCGCAGTGCAACCCCAACCGCTCCACTACGATCCGGTCCAAACCCTGATCCTCCAAGATCAAGGGCATTTCGTAGATGTTCTCCACGTCCCAGGCCTGGATCACCGCCTCAGGAGCTACATCGCAGAAGAGGGCTATTTTATTTTCCAACTCCTTGGGAAAAGGGAACTCGGTGCGGCAGATGATGATATCCGGCTGGATACCTATGCTGCGCAGTTCCTTGACGCTGTGCTGGGTGGGCTTGGTCTTGGCCTCTCCAGCCGTTTTAAGATAGGGCACCAGGGTCACGTGGACGTAGAGAACCCTATCCCTTCCCACATCGCTCCTCATCTGGCGGATGGCTTCTAAAAAGGGCAGGGATTCTATATCCCCCACCGTGCCCCCTATTTCCGTAATCACCACGTCGGGATGGCCTATATTGGCCACCCTGTAGAGCTGATCCTTTATCTCGTTGGTTATGTGGGGGATGACCTGGACAGTGCCCCCCTGATATTCTCCCCGCCTCTCCTTTTGGAGCACCGACCAGTATATCTGGCCAGCCGTCACATTGCTGGCTCGGGTAAGATTTATATCTATGAAGCGCTCGTAATGCCCCAGGTCCAGATCGGTCTCGGCCCCATCGTTGGTCACGAATACCTCTCCATGCTGGTAAGGGCTCATGGTGCCGGGATCGATGTTTATATAGGGGTCGAGCTTCTGAACCGCCACCTTGAGCCCCCTGCTTTTCAAAAGCCTGCCCAAAGAAGCCGCGGTTATACCTTTACCTAGAGAAGAGACCACACCACCGGTGACGAAGATAAACTTGGTAGACATGACTTCCTCCACCTAAAAGAAGTTTTACATCCTTTCCGGGGCGCTGACCCCCAAAAGGGTGAGGAGATTGCGGAGGGTTATGCGGGTAGCCTGAACCAGCAGCAGCCTGGCCTGACGAATATCTTCCTCTTCTGCCAATACCCGACAGTTATTATAAAAACTGTGAAAAAGCCTGGCCAATTCCTGGGCAAAGCGGCAGAGGCGGTGAGGTTCCAGGGAAAGGGCTGCCCCGGCCACCACCTCGGGGAAAGAGGCGATGGCTTTAACCAGTTCCATCTCAGCGGGGTGATCCAGAACCTCCAGTTTAACCTCCTCTGCCGGGGGTAGGGAGTAACCCCTCTCCTGGGCCAATCTCAAAATACTGCAGATACGGGCATGGGCATATTGCACGTAAAACACCGGGTTGTCGGCGGTCTGGGAGCGGGCCAGATCCAGATCGAACTCCAGGTGGCTGTCGCTTTTTATCATCACAAAAAAATAACGAGCCGCGTCCTCACCCACCTCTTCCAGGAGCTCTTCTAAAGTCACGTATTGGCCCGTCCTCTTGGACATGCGTACCACTTGACCGCCCCGGTAGAGCCGTACCAGCTGCATCAAAATAACGGTCAAGCGCTGGGGGTCGTATCCCAGGGCTTGCAAAGCCCCCTTTAACCGGGCCACATGGCCGTGGTGATCAGCACCCCAGATATCTATGACCCAATCAAAACCCCTCTGAAATTTATTCACATGATAGGCGATATCAGAAGCAAAGTAGGTGGGCTGGCCGTTTTGCCTTACCAGCACCTCATCCTTTTCCGCTCCAAAAAGGGTGGCCTTGAACCATAGGGCCCCTTCCTGTTCATAGGCATATCCCTTTTCCTTTAGGAGAGCCAGGACCCTGGCCACCTCCCCTGAGTCGTGGAGGGACTGTTCGCTAAACCACACGTCGTAGAATACCCCAAAATCTTCTAGAACCCGCCGGATAGCGCTGATCTTCTCCTCCAGGGCAAACTGGGTCAAAGCCCTCCTCCTCTCCTCGGGGGGAGAGGCCAAATATCTGTCCCCGTAGATCTCTATAAAGCGCCGAACCGTGTCCACCAGATCCTGGCCATGATACCCCTCTTCTGGCAAAGGCACGGGTTGTCCCAATAATTGAAAATACCTGGCTTCCAACGAAAGGCCAAACATCTCTATCTGGTTGCCGGCGTCGTTTATATAAAACTCCCGGGTGACGTCGTAGCCCACCGCGCTCAGGAGATTGGCTATGGTATCCCCCAGGGCCGCGCCCCTGGCATTGCCCATATGGAGGAGCCCGGTCGGGTTGGCGCTGACGAACTCCACCTGCACCTTCTTGCCCTGTCCCAGGGATGCGCAACCGTAGCGGCTGTCCAGTTTAATCACTGCTGGCAATACCTGGAGGTAGTAATCTTTGGAGAAAACGAAATTAATAAAGCCCGGCCCGGCCACTCGCGCTTCGGCCACACCGGGCAGGGGTGGCAAATATTTCAATAAAATTTCCCCCACCTGTCGGGGGGGCATCTTCACCTCCCGGGACAGGAGCAAGGCCAGGTTGGTGGCCAGATCGCCATGGGCCTTTTCTTTAGGTACCTCTATAGTAAATTCTGGCAAAAAAGAAAAGGCCAAAGCCCCCTCTTTTCGGGCCGACTCCACCGCCTGCTGCAGGGCTTCGGCGAGGGCTTTTTTGGCTTCCCCTATTATGTTCACCCTTCCCTACCCCTTTTTTCTTAGGTCTCCACGGTTATTTCCAAGCTATTATTGCTTATTTTTTCCCTGTCCAGCTGCAACTCATACTTTAGATTAATACTTCCCCCCTCCTCTGTCAAGTCCGCCTCCACCTTGGTGGACCAGACCGACATTTCTATAGCCCCATAAGGGGTGACGTAAAGGCCGGAACTCCAGATGCCCTCTTCAAAGGTGGCCCGGTGGGCTGTGGTACCCATGCGGTTCAAGGTTACCCGGTTGGGTTTGATCTTCAAGGAGGTGGTGGTTCCCTCCATACCCGTAAGCTCGGTTTCGTTATACAGTAAGGTAAAAATTTTTGCCCTTGATAAAAAAGGTCCCCGGCGTTACCAGCTCCATGGCCTCTATCTCGCCTTCCGGGTTCACCTGGGTGCTCTTCACCCGAACCAGCACCTGTTTTTTCACCCTCATCAATCCCTTTCAAAATATTTTGAATTCTATTCGCCACCCCGCCTCCCTTACCCTTCTGTCATTAATTAGTTTTTAACGAAGAAAAAAATAAATAAGGAAGCCCTGGGGCTCCCAAGGGTTTTCCTACAGGGCCAGGCTCTCTGCCTGGAAGCAGGGTGAGGGCATAATTTTATCCCTCAGCACCAAGCTCCTTCCCACCGCCAGGGCCACCGGGGCCACTTCTCCCATGAGGCGATCGAAAGTCTCCGGGTGAAGGGATTGGGCCCCGTCGCTCAAAGCCCTGGCCGGGTCAGGATGCACCTCTATCATGAGCCCGTCGGCGCCAGCCGCCACAACTGCCTTGGCCATGGGCAACACCCACCGCCAATTGCCGGTGGTGTGGCTGGGATCCACTATTATGGGGAGGTGGGTGTTTTCCTTCACCACGGCCACCGCCGTCAGATCCAGGGTAAAACGGGCGGAGGGTTCGAAAGTACGGATACCCCTTTCGCACAGCACCACCTGGGAATTACCTGTGGTCAAGATATACTCCGCGGCCAAAAGCCATTCCTCTATGGTGGCAGAAAGACCCCTTTTCAAAACTATGGGTTTGCCCGAAGCCCCTGCCTCTTTAAGCAGGGCAAAATTCTGCATGTTCCGGGAGCCTATCTGCAGGGCGTCCACGTGCTGGGCTACCAGTTCCACGTCCCGAGTATCCACCACCTCAGTTATTACAGGCAGCCCCACTTCCTTCCGGGCCAGGCTTAAAAGCTTTAAACCCTCTTCCCCTAGCCCCTGGAAGGAATAGGGGGAAGTGCGGGGTTTATAGGCCCCGCCCCGGAGGAGATGGGCGCCCGCCGCCTTGACTGCCCGGGCGGTGGCCAGAAGCTGCTCTTCGCTCTCCACCGCGCAGGGGCCGGCTATCACCGCCAAGCCCTGGCCTCCGATGGGGACCCCTCCTATCCTCACGATGGTGGGGGTATCCTTCAACTCCCGGCTGGCCAGCTTATAAGGTTTGTTCAAGGGCATTACCTTTTCCACCCCGGGCAGATTTATTACAGTTTCAGAAGGGAAATCCTTTTTATCCCCCACGGCGCCCACCACCGTCTTCTCCTAATCCATAAATGGTATAAGGTTTTAAAACCCATATCCTCCAGCATTCGGCATAAGCGCTGCACCTCCTCCCGGCTGGCTCCCGATTTCATGATCACCATCATTTCCTCTTCCCCCTCATGCAGTTCTATAAATTGAAAACTCCCCGTCCCTAGGGACGGGGAGTTTGCCCGCGGTACCACCCTAATTGGCTGCCCTAGCAGCCCCCTCATTGCCAGGGTACGGGAAGGATCTCCTTCCGATACCTCCTCCCTTTTAACGGTGGGAGTTCCGGCTCAGCCTACACAGCCCTTAAGGGCTTTTCAGCCTGCTCCTCCGGGGAGAACTTCGACGCTGTCCCGCTGACCGGTCTTCCACCCTCACCGGCTCGCTGTACAGGGGTACAACGCCTACTTTTCCCCTTCATGGGATTTGCCTTTATGCGGTTTTGTCTATCAATTTAGCACAAAAGGGGAAGGATGTCAATCAGCAGGAGATATTTCCTCAAGGGTTCTGCCCCGAGTCTCCTCTCCCCATAAAAGCATGGCCAGGGCAGTTATGACAAAGGTGGCGGCGAAGAGGTAGAAGATGTAGGGGTAAGCCGCTTCCTGTCCCCACCAGCTTATCATCTTGCCCACCGCTAAAGGCGCGGCTATGGCCCCCAACCTACCCACAAAGGAGGCCCAGCCAGAACCTGCGGCCCTCATCCCGGTGGGATATACCTCCGGGGTGTACGCATAGAGCACTCCCCAGGCCCCCAGGTTGAAGAAATAGACCACCAGGCCCCACCAGATGAGCTGGGCCACGCTGATGCTCTGGGAAAAGAAGTAGGCGGCGATACCGCTCATCAGCAGGTAGCTGGCCAGCACAGGCTTTCTCCCTATCCGGTCCACCAGAAAGGCGGCGCTGAAATATCCCGGAACTTGACCCAGAG
>DRZV01000127.1 GCA_011375465.1 Neomoorella mulderi | reverse complement strand
ATACACACCGCCAATGCCCTCTGGCTGCAGGAGGGATTGGGGCTACTGCCGGAATACGTAAAAACAGTAGAGGAGCAGTATGGGAGCAAAGGCTATCCCCGCGGACTTTTCCAGGGATCCGGCAGGCTCCTGCCGCAGGATCAACTCCTGGGTGGAAGAGCAGACTAAAGGCAGGATAAAGGACCTCATCCTCCAGGGAATGATAAAAACCGACACCCGGCTGGTGCTTACCAACGCCGTTTATTTCAAAGGGGAGTGGGTCAGGCGGTTCCCCGCGGAAAACACCCAGACAGAAGAGTTTAAAACCCTCCAGGGCTGGATGGTTAAAGTTCCCCTGATGCATCAGAAGGACAGATTCCCCTACTCGGAAAACGAGAACCTGCAGATCCTGGAGATGCCCTACGAAGGGGAAATATTTTCCATGCTGATCATTCTTCCCCGGAAGGGGCAGTTGGAAACGGTGGAAAAATCCCTGTCAGTTGAAAATTTGAACCGATGGCAGAAGGAGATGCACCCTGAAGAGGTCAAAGTTCACCTGCCCAAATTCAGGACCGAAGGGAGGTGCTCCCTGAAGGGGGAGCTCCAGAAGATGGGCCTGAACCTGGCCTTCCGCCGAGGGGAAGCCGATTTCTCCGGTATGACCGGAGCCAGAGACCTCTGCCTCGACGAGGTGGTGCACAAATCCTTTGTGGAAGTGGACGAAAAGGGCACGGAAGCGGCCGCAGCCACCGGGATGATGATGAGGTCCACGGCCCTCAGGAAGGAAAAGGTTTTCAGGGCCGACCGCCCCTTCCTCTACCTGATCCAGGACAGGGAGTCCGGGGGCATACTCTTTATGGGCAGGATGGCCAATCCTTCCTAGGGGCAGCCTGCTTCCGCAGCCAGCTTCAACCTCGCTGGATTTCCAGGACAACAGGGCAAAGGCCAGGAGCGCCTGAAGGGATAGAAAAAAATCCGGGAGGAAACCCTGGACCAGCCTGCCCTTCCCGGGAATTTTGCCTTTTTCATTCCCATAGAGAAGGCGCCTTCTCCCCTGAGACAGAGGCCGGGGTCTCGCCTGGAGAAAGCGCTGTAGGAGCCACGACCTCCAGCCGGGCCCGCATCTCCTGGTTCAACTGCTCCATCTTCTCTATAAAGGCCTTGCCCGACTCGATTATCCTGCGGTTGGACTCCTCGGAAGTCTGCAGGGCTGCCATCAGGTCTTCGAAGGCCTTCTGGAGGGTTTCCACCGCAATAGCTGGATCCTCCAGGAGCCTGGTGGTCTCCGCCGTGTTTTCCTTAAGCAGGGCCGCGTTTGGCCAAGATCATTTCTTCTGTAGCCTTGTTTACCCCCTTGACCGCCTCTATCACCTTCTTCTGATGGGCCATGGCCATCTGCAGGGCCGCGGTGATGGTCACCACATTTTGGGTCATGGTGATAGCGTTGAATACCGCTTCTTTGAGTTTGTCCGTGTTGTCCCGTATGATATCGGCAGAGGCTATGGCCTGGAGGAGGAGGATGTTCACCATCTGCATCATGTTGCGCACCCTAACGGTTACTTTGGCCATAACCCTTTCTCTCATGGCCTTGCGGTTTTCATTCGGAAGTCCTGGCTCTCTCCTCCTCCAGGCGTTGCAAAAGATAATTCCCCAGCAAAATCCTCTTTTCCAGTTCCTCTATCTGCTGGCGAGCCTTTTTCTGCAGCTGCAACAGTTCAATGCTGTCTTCTTCCAGTACATCCCTGCCGTGCCTTAAGGCCTCTATGGTGTTGCGGATGTGGGTCTCCACAGACTCGTACTTGCGGATGTAATTGGTTATGGGGTTGCTCCCCAAAATCTTATGGAAAAGGTTGCTGAGGCCTCCCCGCTTAAAAAAGTTATTGGGATTGATCTCGTCCACGGAACTTCTCAGCCTCAGCAGGGCGTTGGATATGGTCCCGTGCTTGTCGGCCATCATATCCTTTACTGGACGCTGCAACAGCTGCAGGGTCTCCCCGGCCCGGGCCTGGGTCACCTCCCCGAAACGGGCCAGGCGCTCCATAACCTCTTCTGCCTCCTCCTGGGGGCTTCCTTGAGCCTTAAAGCCAGTTTTTGGGCTTCTTCCTGGATAACCGCCTGTTCCTCTTCCCGTATCTGGCTCACCTGGGTGTAAACCTCTATGGCCATTTCCGTCCTTCTATTTAAATAATTCCAGCAACTCCAGCATGGTCTGGTAATCGGGGAGGGAGGCCACCTCGTCGAAGGAGGCGGGGAGAGTTACTCCCTTCTGGCCGAAATAGCTCAGGAAATAATTGCCCTGTTGATAGTTGCTGCGAAATCCGTATTCGTTGAACTTCTTCTGCAATTGGGGATCCTGGAGCAAGGCTTCTAAAAGCCGATTCCCCTTTTCGCTGAAGCTCATAAAGACGTGATTGGACCAGATGCCCGGCTCGGGATAAAGCATTACCATGGTATCGTTCCCCCTCCGGGTGCCGTAAACCGCGGCATAATTGATGAACTGGGCTTCATAGGCCCACACCATGGGGGTGTTCCCCTGGCCTTTATTGAGATAGTCCTCCCAGGGCAGGGAGGTGGTGCGGCTTTTAAACCCCTGGACGTCGAAGATGAAGCGGATCTTATCTTTTATGGAAGGGATATCCTCCCGGGAAACCACGGTTTTGCCGCTGAGGATGTTGGCGCTGAGGGCCAAAAAGAGCATCCCCGAATTGGATTTAACCGGATCAGTGGTCTTTATGGTCACGGTCCTCTTTACTGGATATAGCTCCGCCCCTCCGGGGAGTTCTTCCCATTTTTTTGTTCCAGGGTCAACGGCAAAAACCTGCGGAGGTCTAAAATATACATGTCCTGCTTAACCTTGATCAGGCCATTTTTTTCCAGTATCCTAAAGACGGGCTCCCAGGTGGCCACGATCATGGGGGAATAACCCACAGCGGCGCTCTTCTTAACCCCTGGGCCGTATTTTTCCTCTATGTAGGAAACCGGCACCTCGGAGGAAGGCCAGAGGAAATCTATTCCTTCCAGGGGCAGCTGGGCCATTTCCAGGCTTCCTGCTTTTTTTGCTTCTAATTGTATGCCGTGGCACCGCCTCAAGATATCCTTCACCTGGGGATCCTGCAAAAAATCCCCCTTTTCGCTACCATCAAATAACCTTTAACCGTGACAGGCTGCCTGAGCTTGCTCACGCCTAAAAAGCGGTATATCAACATGCCGGTGAGGACCAAAATGGCCAGTCCCAGGATAAAGGGCAAGCGCTGTTTCAACGGGAAGAACCCCCCTTCAGCAGGTCATGGCGGTACTTTCTGGCTATAAAGACCGCCTTCCTCTCCAGCTCTATCATGTCTTTGGCTTCTATGGTGGCCAGAAGATCCTTCACCTCTCGCTCCAAATCCCGTGAAGCCCCCAGCAACTGGGGTCTGGCCCCTTCCCGGGAGGCTGGGGATAGCCTGAGATAAGGATCCAAAAGCCCGGGCAGATCGTGGATTATTAGGCGCCTCACTGTATACCTGGTCTCTGTATATTTCATGCCCTCGGATTGGGGAAGGAGGGCCTCCAGGGTGGCCGTTATCTGGGAAAGGAGTTCCCGCAAAGTCTGGTCCAAACCGGGATGGCCCACAAGGCCCTTGAGATAGGCCAGCCTCTCCTGCACATTGGCCGACTCTTTCATCTCCTCCCACTCAGCGTATTCCCTTTCCGGGGGAAAGAGGGACAGGCCCAGAAGATAACCGGCCACCCCCAAGGATAAGGGCAAAAAAGCTCAGGATCAGGGGCAGGGCAGAAAAGAGGAAAAAAGCCACCAGGAGTCCCAAAAGGAAAAACCCCAGGGTGAATATGCCGGCCCAGGTTTTAAAGAACTCTATTTTCATCAGTTATACCCCCGGATCTCTTTAAACACTGTCCCCAAAGGATACTTCTTGGCGTCGAAGAGCTTCCCATGGCTCAATTTGGCTATCTCCTCCAGCTGCCTGCGGCTGGCTTCCCCATAAAGTATAGTATGGGGTAGATGGGGACAGACCTTTTCTGCCGGGAGTAATTCTGGTAGATTTCCTTGAACTCTTTTGGCCCTATGCCCCTGTGTTGTTTTCCCCGTCGGTAAACAATACGATAGAGGCGTAAACCCTTTCGTCCTGGGGTACCACTTCCAAGGACTTGGCCAAGGCGCTGTAAATGGCCGTAGCCCCACCGGGCTACAGGGCCGTTTCCACGTACCGGCGCATGGCCTCAATGTCTTCGGGGCGGTTCACCACGAAGGTCTTGGGAGGGAAGACCTGGTGGTTGAAGGGGATAAAGGTCACCGTATCCTTGCGGGTGAATCGGGCCAGCTGCCCGGTAAAGCTGAGGTCGTCCCCCAGCAGGTTTAACAGGCTCCGGCGCACTTCCTCTATTCTCTCCCCCGCCATGGAGCCGCTTATGTCCACCACAAAAATCACATGGGAAGGCTTTTTTACCTGTTCCAGATACACGTCTATGGCCCGTTTCAACACCCTTCCCTCCTTGGGGTAAGGAAAGGGTGTAAATCACCCTCTGGGCATCTATACCCCCCTTGAGGTTTAAGGGTATATTGCCGTGCAGGAGCCTCCTCTGGGTGAGCTCCATGGCCTTTTTCTGAAATTCAGGAGATTTGAGAACCGCTAATATCTTCTCGTAATCCGCCCTCTTCTCTTCCTTCAGGAGGTAGAAGGGATAACCGGCCACAAATACCCCTTCCCGGGGATAGATCAGCACCAACCCAGCCCCTTTGAGATTGAGCTCGGCCAGGACATTCTCGTAGTTGACTATAGCCTCTCCCTTCTCTTCCCAGAAGACATCCGCCAACCAACCGCTGGATCCGGCGGTCTTCTTGATCCCCTGGGCAAAGAATTCTTCCATGCCCTTCACAAGCTGTGGGTTATCCCAGTCCTCCAGGGTAAGCGGGTCGGCCTTGCCCAGGAGGCTATGGGCCAGTGCCAGGGAGGCCAGGGCTCCAGAATTGGAGGTGTGCATGTGGGTCATATACAGCTGAAGCTCCCCCCTGACGGCCTTCTCCCTTATGTCATTCCAGGAGAGGTCCTCCCGGGCCAAACCCTCGGGTCCCAGCCACCCAAACCGCTCAGCCAGATCCCTCCTGACCCCCACCGTCACCGGGCTCATGAAGATCTTCTCCATCACCAGAGGGGGATTCTTTATCTCTGAACGGAAGGCCTCCAGGTAAAACCCATTGGGGATCCAGAGGGCATTGTAAGGGTGCTGACCTCCCGATATCTTTTCCACCGCGGCAAGGCTGCCGCTTTCTTCTAGATGTATCTTTACCCCTGATTTTTTCTGGATGTAGT
>DRZV01000108.1 GCA_011375465.1 Neomoorella mulderi | reverse complement strand
GTGGTGGGGGGTGGAGGGGCAGGGAAATCCACCCTGGCCATGATAATGGCGGGTCTCCTGGAGCCCTCCCAGGGGCAGGTCTTCCTGGATGGAACCCCTGTCAAGGGCAGATTGAAGGGAGAGCAGAAGTGGTTCCAGGTGGGAATAGCCTTTCAGCAGCCGGAGCGGCAGATATTCGCCCCTACGGTGGAGGAGGAGGTGGGCTTCGGGCCCCGGAACCTGGGGCTCAAGGGGGAGGCATTGCGGGAGAAGGTAAAAAAAGCCCTGGGAATGGTGGGGCTATCCTGGGAGGAGTTCGCCTCCCGATCACCCTTCACCCTGAGCGGGGGGGAGCAGAGGAGGGTCGCCTTGGCCAGCGTTTTGGCCTTGGATCCGGAAATCCTCATCCTGGATGAACCCACCGCAGGCCTGGATCCCGAGGGCAGGGAAGGGGTTTGGGAGGCGATCCTGCGCTTTCAAGCCCACCACCGCAAAGGGGTGGTGTGGATCACCCATAACATGGTGGAGGTGGCCTTTTTAGCCCAGAGAGTGGCGGTCCTACACCAGGGACGGCTGGTGATGGAAGGTCCGCCGAGATATCTCTTCAGCCAAGGATCAAGGTTAAGGGAGTACGGACTTATCCCTCCTCCCCTCAACCTGCTGATGCAGGAGCTAAAAGATTTAGGAGCCCCGGTCCCGCTGGATGTGTTGAGGTTGGAAGAGGCGGAGGAGGCCATTCTGGCCTGGCTCAAGGGTGGGAAAAGATGTGGGAATTAGGCCAATATGTTCCAGGGGATAGCTTCCTCCACCGCCTGGACCCCCGGACCAAGCTTGTAAGCATGTTGCTGTATGGCCTGACCCTTTTGCTTGCCCCCACCTGGCAGATACTCTTCCTGGCTGGGCTTCCCCTTCTACCCCTGTTGGGGGCAGCGGGCCTGCCCTGGGGTCATGTATGGGCCCAGCTTAAGCCCCTCATACCCTTTTTGCTGGTAATATTTTTGTTCCAGGCTTTTTACACCCCTGGGGAAGTGGTGGCTGCGGTAGGGCCCTGGGCTATCAGCCGAGAGGGCCTGGACTACGGGCTTCTGGCCCTGGGCAGGGTGGTCTTCCTTCTCCTGGCAGCCACGCTGCTGACCGCCATAACCGACACTCTGGCCTTGGGCTATGCCCTGGAATGGTTTTTCTGGCCAGCGGAAAGGTGGGGTGTGCCCGCGGGGGAACTGGCCCTCATGTTGACCCTGGCCCTCAGGTTTATACCCACCTTGATGGAGGAAGGGGAGCGGATCCTCCGGGCCCAGATAGCCCGGGGGGCCAAACTGCGGGCCACCCCCCTGCACCTCCTTCCCTTCCTGATCCCCCTTTTCGTCAGCGCCTTCCGGCGGGCAGAAACCCTGGCCTTGGCCATGGAGGCCCGGGGTTACCGGGGTAGCCGGGGCAGAACCCGCATGAGGGAATACAGGTTCCAGTTCCTGGACTACCTGTTCCTCCTGGGGATATGGTCCTTGACCGCTTGGATCCTCTACCTGCGATTCAAGGGATGCTGATGGGATGCCTTATCTGAAGATGGTCCTCTCCTATGACGGTACCCGCTACGCGGGATGGCAGATTCAGCCCCAGGCCCATGGGCCCACAGTTCAGGGAGAGGTTAGAAAAGCCCTGGCCAGGCTCACAGGGGAGGATATTCTGCCGGTGGCAGCGGGCAGGACCGACGCAGGGGTGCATGCCCGGGGGCAGGTGATAAGCTTTTACACCCGCACCGCCATACCCCTGGATCGCTGGCCTCTGGCCCTGAACAGCTTGTTGCCTCCTGACATAGCCGCCTTGGAGGCAGAAGAGGTGGGGGCAGATTTCCACGCCTGCTACAGCGCTCGCTGGAAATGGTACCGCTACACTATTTACAATAACTGGGTGCCGGACGTCTTCCTCCGCCTCTATTCCTGGCATATCCGTTTCCCCCTGAACTTGGAGGCCATGGCTGAGGGAGCTCGACACTTTCTGGGAAGACACGATTTTCGATCCTTCTGCGCCTCCGGGCACAGCGTCCGCACCTATGTGAGGGAAGTGATAAAGGCGGAAGTAAAGCGAGAAGGCCACCTGATCTATTTCGATGTGGTGGCCAACGGGTTTTTGTATAATATGGTGCGGATCATGGTGGGAACCCTGGTGGAGATCGGAAGGGGCAAGATACACCCCAACAGAGTGCCCGATATAATCGCCGCCCGTTCCCGGATGGCGGCAGGGCCCACCGCTCCGCCCCACGGTCTTTGCTTGGAAAAGGTTTATTATGCCGAGATTCCTTGACTTGAAAGGCTTTATGGCCTAGAATAAAATCTGCTACGGAATTAGGGGGAGATGACATGAGAACCTTTGTGGCCAAACCTCAAGAAGTGGAGCGCAAGTGGTATGTGATTGACGCCCAAGGCAAGCCCTTGGGCAGAGTAGCGGCGGAAGCGGCCCGGCTTTTAAAGGGAAAACATAAGCCCATCTACACCCCCCATGTGGATTGTGGGGACTACGTCATAATCATAAATGCGGAGAAGGTCCATCTTACCGGAAAGAAAAAGGAGCAAAAGTTCTATATAAGGCATTCCGGATACCCGGGCGGATTAAAGGTCATGAGCTATGCCCAGCTTTTGGCCAGATTTCCCGAAAGGGCAGTGGAAAAAGCCGTCCGGGGCATGTTGCCCAAAAATCGGCTGGGCAGGAGGATGTTTAAAAAATTAAAAGTCTATCGGGGAAACAGCCATCCCCATCAGGCCCAACAGCCACAAGTTTGGGAAATCAGGTATTAGCAGAAAGGGGGATTGCGTTGCTTCAGGAATACTTTTATGGAACCGGCAGGAGGAAGACTTCTGTAGCGCGGGTGAGGTTGCTTCCCGGGGAGGGCCGGATCATAGTGAACGAAAGGCCCGTGGAGGAATATTTTCCTGTGGAGACCTTAAGGCGGGAAATATGTCAGCCCTTAGAAGTTACCGGCACCCAGGGCCGTTTTGACGTGATCGCCAGAGTGGAGGGAGGGGGCATCAGCGGGCAAGCGGGAGCCCTGCGCTTGGGGATTGCCCGGGCCCTGTTACAGCTGGACGAGGGATTGCGCCCTGTCCTCAGGAAGAGCGGCCTTTTAACCCGGGACCCCCGCATGAAGGAGAGGAAGAAATACGGCCTGAAAAAAGCCCGTCGGGCTCCCCAATACTCTAAAAGATAAAAATCTTTCAATTTTGGCCTGCTGGCAGCAGGCTTTTTTATTTAAAATATAGATACCATTACTGACTAGAGGGACGGATGATGATCTGGGATCTTTTGATTTTAGGCGCAGGCCCTGCAGGCCTTACCGCGGCCCTGTATGGAGCCCGGGGTGGGCTGAGCACCCTGGTTTTGGAACAGGTCAGCCCCGGGGGGCAGGCAGCCCTTACCGAAAGGGTGGAAAACTACCCCGGATTTCCCGAAGGCATAGGGGGGATAGAGCTCTCCCTGAGATTTCTGGAGCAGGCCCAAAAATTTGGAGCCCGGTTGGAGATAGCGTCTGTGGAAGGGGTGGAGCTGGAGGGTCCGGAAAAGAAGGTCTTCACCTCCCAGGGGGTGTACACGGGGAGGGCCCTCATCATAGCCACCGGAGCCCGGCCCCGCAAGCTGGGTGTGCCTGGCGAAGAGGAGTTCCGGGGAAGGGGAGTCTCTTATTGTGCCACCTGCGACGGGGCCTTCTTCAAAGGAAAAAAGGTGGCGGTGGTGGGGGGCGGAGACGCGGCGGTGGAAGAGGCCCTTTTCCTCACCCGTTTTGCCTCCCAGGTGGTGCTCATCCACAGGAGGGAAGCCCTGAGGGCTGCCAAGGTGATCCAGGAGAGGGCCCTAGCCCATCCCCAGCTGGAAATCTACTGGAATACGGTGGTAAAGGAGATAAGGGGAGACGAAAAGGTACGCAGCTTGTTGCTTCAGGATGTAAGGGAGGGAAGCCTCAGGGAAGAGCCTTTTGATGGGGTCTTCATCTTTGTGGGCACCGAGCCCAACACGGCTTTCCTGGGCGATAAATTAAAGCTGGACCCAGGGGGATATGTAGTCACCGATGCCCACTTGGCCACCTCTGTGCCCGGGGTTTTTGCCGCTGGCGACGTGAGATCTAAAGATTTCCGGCAGATAAGCACTGCAGTGGGCGACGGTGCCACCGCGGCCATGGCGGCAGAGAGGTACCTGGCTTCCATAAAGTAACTTGTCCCCGATCCCTTCCCTTTCTGTATAATGGGGAGAAGGGGGAGGGATCATGGGATTTAAATACGCCTTATCCCGCCTCTGGCGTTATTTGGGGGAACTCCAGGCCAGGTGGCAGACCCGCTCATGGGAGGAGAGGGAGAGCAAACATTTCCGCGTCCGCCATTTGCCCCAGGACAGGGAAGCCGCGTACCTGGCACTCAAAACCGCGGAGGCCGTCTATGAGCAGGCCGTCCAGCTTGTGGGTTATCGTCCTCAGGGTAAAAGGCTCATATTGATTTGCCCCGACAGGGAAAGCCTGGGACGCCAGCTGGGCTGGGAGGGCAAGCCGGCGGCCATGGGGGTATACTGGGCCGGGGTCATCCGGATCCTCTCCCCTCTGGATTGGGGCGGGGAAACCGGGGAGGCCGTGGAAGGGATTTTCTGCCGGGAGGGCCCTATGGCCCATGAATTCATCCACCTCCTGGTGGATGAGAAGGCAAAGGTCCCCTATCCCCGTTGGTTTACCGAAGGGCTTGCCCTATACGGGGAAAAGAAGATCCAAGGGTTTCAGCTCCCCTGCCCGGGGAAAAGGGAATGGTATAGTTTGACTCAGATGGACAAGCAGTTCGATCTCTTGGAGGAGGACTTGGCCTATTATCAGGCCTATGCCTTGATGGATTTCTTTATCCAAAAGAGGGGAGAGGAAAAACTGCGGCTTTTACTGGACAAGCTGGCGGAAGGTTGCTCCTTCTCCAGGGCATTCCTGGCGGCCTGGGGTGAGGATCTGGATTCTTTTTTCCAAGAGTTCGCAGGGAATTATCTATAGATAGCCCCCCTTAGGGGTTTTTTCTTTATTTTTTGGATTTTTTGGGAAAAAATTAAGTTAAAGAAAAGATCCCAAGGGGGTAGCAGGGAATCTGTGAAAATAAAGAAGGGGATTCCTATAGCGGCCCTGGTATTCCTGTCCATATTTTTGTTCCTGGCCGCAGGAACAGGCAGGTTCTTGCCCAGAAACCCATATCCCCCATCTGGCAAGACAAATGCGGAGGGATCGGAAAGGGGGATACCCCCTTTCCCGCGGTGAAGGTGGCCCAGGAAGTGGGCCCGGCGGTGGTGGGCATCACCGCCCTCACCGGCGGCGATTTCTTTAAAGG
>DRZV01000067.1 GCA_011375465.1 Neomoorella mulderi | reverse complement strand
CCAAGATCGATACCTATCGCAACCAGAGGGTGCCCCGTAGGTATGAGATAAAGAAGGTGCCGGCGGTGGTGGTGCTCAAGAAAGGGGAAGTGGTGGCCAAGCTGGAGGATTTCGATTACGAGGCCCTGAAAGAGGCAGCCTCCAAAGCCCTTGTTTAAAAAATTCGAGGTAGAAATCTTGTTTAAAATATGATACAATTTAACACGGAGGTGAAGCGGGTGATAGAGCTAGACAAGGATAATTTTGACGCTGAGGTGAAGCAAGCCAAGGGTCTGGTAGTTATCGATTTTTGGGGTCCCAGCTGTGAAAAGTGCATAGCCCTGATGCCGGAAGTGGAGGAACTGGCCAAGAAATACGAGGGCCAGGTGAAGTTCTGCAAGATGAACATCTCCGGCAACCGGCGTCTGGCTATGAGCTTGGGAGTAAGGGGATTGCCTGCCTTCGCCTTCTACAAAGACGGCGAGCAGAAGGCCCTCCTTACACCCGATGAGGTTTCCATAGAGGCCATAGAGGCCAAAATAAAAGAATTAATGTAAATGGGGGGTGCCGGTTGTGAAGCTGACCCTGGGGTATTTCCACATTAAGGACGTCCAGTTCGGTCCCAAGACCGAGGTAAAGGATGGCGTCCTGTACGTAAACGCCGATGAGGTGGTATCCAAGATTTTAGAGGATAACCGCCTGTGCAAAGCCAGGGTGGAATTGGCCCGTCCGGGCGAGAAGGTGCGCATCATCCCGGTCAAGGACGTTGTTGAACCCAGGTACAAGGTGGAGGGGCCGGGCAATGTCTTCCCTGGATTCCTGGGCAAAGTGGTGACGGTGGGCTCTGGTAAAACCCACGTGCTCAAAGGGGTCGCAGTGGTAACCTGCGGGCAGATCGTGGCCTTCCAGGAGGGCATCATCGACATGAGCGGCCCGGGCGCTGACTACACGCCCTTCTCCAAGACCAACAATGTGGTCCTGGTCATGGATCCCAAGCCCGGCTTGGAGGCCCACGAGCACGAGGCCGCTGTGCGCCTAGCCGGATTGAAGATCGCTTCCTACCTGGCGGAGGCTACCAAGGACATGAAGCCCGATGAGGAGAAGGAGTATGAATTCCTGCCCTTGCCCGAAGCCCTGGCCAAGTATCCTGATCTCCCTAAGGTGGCCTACGTGTATATGCTCCAGAGCCAAGGCTTGCTCCATGACACCTATGTGTATGGAGTAGATGCTAAGAAGATCCTGCCGTCCCTCATCTCCCCCACCGAGGTCATGGACGGGGCCATCGTGAGCGGCAACTGCGTGTCCGCCTGCGATAAGAACAGCACCTATGTCCACCAGAATAACCCCATCATCGAAGAGCTCTACGCCCGTCACGGCAAGGATTTCAATTTCATCGGTATAGTGATAACCAATGAAAACGTGACCTTGGCTGACAAGGAGCGCTCCTCCGACTATGCCGCTAAGCTGATAGAGATGTTGGGTCCCGATGGGGTCATCATCAGCGAAGAGGGCTTTGGCAACCCCGACACCGACCTCATGATGAACTGCGCCAAGGTAGCCCGCAAGGGCATCAAGGTGGTTCTGGTAACCGACGAGTACGCTGGGCAGGACGGGGCTTCCCAGTCTCTGGCAGACGCCGTACCTGAAGCCGACGCCGTGGTGACCGCGGGCAACGCCAACGAAGTGGTGACCCTGCCTCCTATGGAGAAGGTTATCGGGTATCCTGAGGCGGCCAATGTGATCGCTGGCGGCTGGGAGGGCAGCCTCCGGCCCGACGGAAGCATCGTCACCGAGATACAGGCCATAACCGGTTCCACCAACGAGCTGGGCTTCCACACCCTCACCGCTAAAGGTTACTAAAAAGTTTAATGAAAGGAGTGATGGGGGTGGCCCTGGACCTAAAAGGTAAAAAGGTCATCATCATCGGCGACCGGGACGGCGTACCTGCTCCGGCCATCGAAGAGGCCGTGAAGAGCGCCGGCGCCGAGGTGATCTTCAGCGCCACCGAATGTTTCGTCTGAACCGCTGCCGGTGCCATGGACATGGAGAACCAGGCGCGGGTCAAGGCAGCAGCTGAAAAATACAACCCCGAGGAGCTGGTGGTTATACTCGGAGGGGGAGAGGCCGAGTCCTCCGGCTTGGCTGCTGAGACAGTGACCGTAGGTGACCCCGCCTTCGCCGGTCCATTGGCAGGAGTCTCGTTGGGACTCAAGGTTTATCACATCCTGGAGGATGAAGTGAAAGAGGCTTGCGACCCCAAGGTGTATGAAGAGCAGATAGGCATGATGGAGATGGTCTTGGACAAAGAGGCCATCACCCAGGAAGTAAGAAGGATCCGCGAGCAGTATTCCAAGTATTAAGGGGGGAAGCGCGGTGGAAAAGAAAAAGGTCCGCATAGTCCATTATATCAATCAGTTCTTCGCCGGTATAGGCGGCGAGGAGAAGGCCGATGTGCCCCCGGGCGTCATAGAAAAGCCTGTGGGCCCGGGCATGGCTTTACAGGGGGCCCTTAAAGACGAAGGGGAAATAGTGGCCACCGTATACTGCGGTGACTCCTACTTCGGCGACAACCTGGAGAAGGCCCAGGAAGAGGTAGTGGAGCTCATCCGCAAGTACAATCCCGATGTGGTCATCGCCGGTCCGGCCTTCAACGCCGGCCGTTACGGCACCGCCTGCGGCGCGGTGGCCAAGGCTGTCACCGAAAAGCTGGGCATCCCCGTGATAAGCGGCATGTATCCCGAAAACCCCGGCTACGAGATGTACCGCCAGTATATGTACTGCGTGAAAACGGGAGCTTCCGCCGCCACCCTGCGCCAGGCGGTGGGACCCATCGTGAAGCTGGCCCTCAAGGCTGGCCGGGGTGAAGAGATCGGTACCCCCGAAGAAGAGGGCTACATGC
This sequence comes from Neomoorella mulderi, assembly GCA_011375465.1. Classification (GTDB taxonomy): domain Bacteria; phylum Bacillota; class DSM-521; order Neomoorellales; family Neomoorellaceae; genus SpSt-1133. The sequence goes on along the minus strand of DRZV01000067.1, from coordinate 2,706 downwards.
CCAAGGGTATCCGCAAGAGCTACTTCCACACCGAGCGGGGCGCCAAGCGGGCGGTGGATATGCTGGTGGCTAAGCTCCGGGGCGAGCCCTTCAAGACGGAGCTTCCTATGCCCGTCTTTGACCGGGTGCCTCCGGCGCCTCCCGTGGCTGACCTCTCCAAGGCGGTAATAGCCCTGGTTACCTCCGGCGGCATCGTGCCCAAGGGTAACCCGGATAGAATTGAGGCCTCCAGCGCCTCCAAATATGGGAAATACTCCCTGTGCAATATAGACAGCGCCACCCCTGATAAGTTCGAATCCTGCCACGGCGGCTACGACAGGACCTACGCCAACGAGAATCCCAACCGGGTGCTGCCTGTGGACGTGATGAGGGAACTGGAAAAGGAAGGCGTCATCGGAAAACTTCACGACTACTTTTACGCCACTGTGGGTAACGGAACCTCTGTGGCCAACGCCAAGAAATTCGCCAACGCCATAGGTCAAGAGCTTAAGGAAGCAGGGGTGCACGCCATCATCGTACCCTCCACCTGAGGGACCTGCACTCGTTGCGGCGCAACGATGGTAAAGGAACTGGAAAGGGTAACCGGTGTGCCGGTGGTGCATATATGCACCATAGTGCCCATCTCCTTGACCGTGGGCGCCAACCGGATAGTCCCGGCAGTGGCCATACCTCACCCCTTAGGAAAGCCCGACCTGCCGCCTGAAGAGGAAAAGGTCCTGCGCAAGAAGATCGTCCTTAAGGCCCTAAATGCCATAACTACTCCGGTGGAGGAGCAGACCGTATTCACCGAGCCCCAGCTGTGGTAGAAGCGAGGGGAGAAAAGTGGAGGGGCACCAGGTGCCCCTCCACTCACAATACATAAAACTTTGAGATGGAGGGAAAAGGATGCTTCCAGTGATAAAAGGCGCAGCCTATTGCCTGTTCCATGGCCCCGATCTGGTCATGGTTTCCGGGACCACCTACCGCACGGAGCGCATTCAGAATCCCAATTCCGACTATATAAAGGCTGTACCTTCCCGTCTCCGCAAATTTCAGGATGTGGTGGGCTATCTTCCCAACCAGGTATACATAGGCAACATCTGGCCAGAGGATATGCCCAAATATACTCGTCCCTGGTATGAAAATCTCATCCCTGACGCTAAACCCCAAGGACCCTTCGGGGAGCTCGTACCGCAGAACCTGCTCTATGGGGTGCTGAAGCTGGCTGACAGTTTCGATTTGGTGGTGCTGGAAAAGGACTTTCAGGAGAGGATAAAGCCCGAGATGGTGGCCACCGGCCTCTTCCAGGAGCAGGACTTCGCCAAATGGAAGGAAGGGGCCTCACTGGAGGCCATCCAGAAGGAGATCGAGACCGCCCACGCTGAACCCTTGAATCTGGACGGGCAGCTGGTGGGCTGCGTCCGTCGGGCCCACGAGCTGGATCCCGCCCTTCAGGCCGAAGTAATGCTGGAAAACCTCCTGGCCAAAGCCACCGCAGTTTGGACCGTGCGCAGGTTCCTCAAGAACACCGGCTTTGATCCCAAAGAGATAGAGTACATCATAGAGACTACAGAAGAAGCCTGCGGTGACATGAACCAGAGGGGCGGTGGCAACTTCGCCAAATCCATAGGGGAGCTCTGCGGCCTGGTCAATGCCACGGGATCCGACATCCGCTCCTTCTGCGCCGGACCCGCCCATGGCATGATGGCGGCCGCGGCTTTGGTCCAGACAGGGGTCTTCAAGAACGTGCTGGTGGTGGGGGGGGGTAGCGGGCCCAAGCTGGGCATGAACAGCAGGGATCACGTCAAAAAGGGCATGCCTATACTCGAAGACATGCTGGGCACCTTTGCCATCGTCGTAGGAGAGAACGATGGGGTAAACCCCGTTATACGGACTGAGTTTATAGGCAGGCACAAGATCGGCACAGGGGCTACTCCGCAGGCGGTCATGGAGGCCCTGGTGGCTGAGCCCTTGGCTCGGGCGGGGCTCAAATTCGGGGATGTGGATAGGTATGCGCCTGAGCTGCAGAATCCTGAGATTACCGAGCCCGCCGGTGCCGGAAACGTTCCCCTGGCCAACCACAAGATGATAGCTGCACTGGCGGTCATGAAGGGCCAGGTGCCCAAGGCGGAGATGGAGGCCTTTGTGCAAGCCCACGGTGTGCCGGGTTATGCCCCCACCCAGGGACACATCCCCTCCGGTGTGCCCTTTGTGGGTTACGCCCGGGAAGGCATCCTCAACGGCAAATACAAGAGGGTTATGATTATAGGCAAAGGAAGCCTCTTCCTGGGACGTCTCACCAACCTCTTCGATGGAATATCTTTTATAATAGAGCCCAACATCAAGGAGACCAAACCCGAAGGTATAGATGAAGAGGCCATCCGTTCCCTGGTGGCCAACACCCTGCGCAAGGTGGCGGAGGAGCTTAAAGGGTAAGGAGGTGAGGAAGGTGTCCGTAAACGAACTTCTCAGCGCCGTATTAAAGGAAGCAGCAGACGCCATAGAAGGTAAGCTGACCCTGGGCACGATGAAGGTGGGGCTCACCTTGAACCGCAACGAAACGGGCCCCCGCGCCCTGCTAGAGGCAGCCCGCATGGCCACAGAAAAGGAGCCCCGTCTGGAGGTGCTCCTGATAGGTCCTGAGGTGGAGGGCCTGAAGGACTACCTCGGCGACGGGGTGAAGCACTATCCCACTGGTCCTGAGGATCGGGATATACACGAGGCTAT
>DRZV01000066.1 GCA_011375465.1 Neomoorella mulderi | reverse complement strand
GCAACACCGCAGCCGGAAAAAGTTGAAAAGGCTCCTGGCGTTGAAGGTGCAGACCAGGCTGGTTTCCACCCCGGAGGGCAAAAGATAGCGGGCATCTTCCAGGGGTACCCCCAGGCTTTTCAGCTTCTGGTAGGCCTGCCGAAGGAAATCCATGCCTTCTACGTATGTTTTAAAGGCCTCTGGGATGGCCCTTATGGAGGGAGGGATGATGTAGCCAAAATCCCCTTCGTCTACGAAGCGCTGGGATCTCTGGGAATAGGAGGCCATCCGGTGCCTCACCAGCTGGTGGGAGAGTACCCTGCTTACCCCTTCCAGGGCAAAGGTAAAGGTGATGTGCTCAAAGGGGCTTTCGTGGCCTAAAGCCAAAAGATGGTGGATCAGCCGCTTCACCTCGTCCTCTTCTAGTCGATGGAATAACGCCTCTGCTCCCTGGGTAGAATAGCACACCCGGGCAGCTGCTGCCACCAGGCGTTCAGGGTCAGGGGTGTGGCTTATGAGCATCACCTTCATCTTCTAATCCTCTCCCCATTTGCCCTCAGGGGTAAATACAGTTCTCCATCGGGTTCCCTGAGGGGTGTCCTGGAGGATTATGCCCAGGGCCTGTAGCCTCTCCCTTATGCTGTCTGCGGTGGCCCAATCCTTCTTCTGACGGGCTTCCTGCCTTATCTGGATCAAGATCTCCAGCAACTTTTCAACCAGATGGCTGTCCCCTTCCCTCCCGGGCAAGGGAAGCAACCCCAAGACCTCCTCGGCCATGAGATGGAATATTTCAGCAGCCTTTTCCACCCCTGGAGTTTTGGCAGGGCGTTCCTGGAGGAAGGCGTTCACCTCCCTGGCCAGATCATGGAGGACAGCTATAGCCCTGGGGGTGTTGAGGTCATCATCCATGGCTTCAACGAATTCCCGGTAACTCGCTTGGGCCCTGCTTAAAAGGCTTTGCCCGCCGTCATCTTCGCTCCTAGGCCTTTCCAGGACTTCCCTCAACCAAAACCAGGTATTCCTCAACCTTTCCCAACCCTTTACTCCCGCCAAGAACCCCTCTTCATCGAAATCCAGGGGGCTACGATAATGGGTGCTGAGAAGGAAAAAGCGCAGGGCGACGGGAGGGAAACGGGAGGTAACCTCCCTCACCAAGAAAAAGTTGCCCAAAGACTTGGACATCTTCTCCCGGTTGATGGTGATAAAGCCGTTGTGCAGCCAAAAACGGGCAAAGGGCCTCCCTGTAAGGGCTTCTGCCTGGGCTATCTCATTTTCGTGGTGGGGAAAGATGAGGTCAGCCCCCCCTCCATGGATGTCCAATTCCGGCCCCAGATATTTCAGGGCCATGGTGGAACACTCGATGTGCCAACCTGGCCTTCCCCATCCCCAAGGGCTCCTCCAGGAAGGCTCCGACGGCTCTGCCCTCTTCCAGAGGGCAAAATCCAGGGGATGCCTTTTAGCTTCGCTTACCTCCACCCGGGCCCCGGCCTTCATCTCCTCCAGGGTGCGCTTGGAGAGTTTTCCGTAAGAGGGAAATTTTTCTACGGAAAAATATACATCCCCCTGGCTCACATAGGCATAGCCCTTCTGTATGAGCCCTTCAATGGCCTCTATGATTTCTAAAAGATGCTGGCTCACCCGGGGGTAGAGGGAGGCCCTCTTCACCTTAAGGGCATCGGCGTCCTTAAAAAATTCCCCTATATAACGATCCGCCACGCTCAGGAAAGGGACCCCTTCTTCTTGGGAACGCCTTATGATCTTGTCGTCTATGTCGGTAAAGTTCATCACATAGAATACCTGGTATCCCTTGTGTTCCAAATAACGGCGCAGAACATCGAATACCACCAAGGGGCGGGCATTGCCTACATGGATAAAGTCATAGGTGGTAGGTCCGCATACATACATGCGCACCCTTCCCGGTTCTAGGGGTTCAAATTTTTCCTTCCGAGAAGTCAGGGTATTGTAGAGAAACATCTTCTTTAGCCTCCAATTCCTCTATTCTCCGCTCTAAGCGCTGTATCTGCAACTGCAGAGAGAGGAGCATGTCGGCCACCGGATCGGGCAGCTCGTTATGCCGCAAATCCACCTCGCTTATCTGGGCGTCAGCCACCTTTTTGCTCCCCCGCACCACTATCTTCCCCGGGACTCCCACCACCGTGCAATTAGGGGGGACTGAACGCAGCACCACCGAGCCTGCCCCTATCTTCACATTATCCCCGATGGTGATGTTGCCCAAGACCTTAGCCCCCGCCCCTATGACCACGTTATTGCCCACGGTGGGGTGACGCTTGCCCTTTTCCTTCCCGGTGCCCCCCAGGGTTACCCCTTGATATAGGGTCACGTTATCCCCTATAACCGCGGTCTCCCCTATCACCACTCCCATACCGTGGTCGATAAAGACCCCTTGCCCGATTCGGGCCCCCGGGTGGATCTCTATGCCGGTGAGGAATCGATTTATTTGGGAGATAAGCCGGGCCACCAGAAATAGCTTATGCCGATAAAAAAATGGGCTATACGGTGCAGGATCAGGGCATGGAGGCCAGGGTAGCAGAGGAGAACCTCCAGAAGGCTCCGGGCCGCCGGATCCCTTTCGAAAACGGCCTGTATATCCCTCTTAAGCTGGGACCACATAGGTCTCACCCCTAAACGGGGAAAATACCCCTTGGATTTTACCGCTATTATAAAGACTGGACTTCTCGCCTGTCAAGGAGCAACACCGCAGCCAAGGCCCCTATGCCTTCCCCCCGGCCTATAAAACCCAGCCCTTCGGTGGTGGTGGCCTTGATATTTATGCGGGAAGGATCTAGATCTAGGGCAGAAGATATGTTTTTCACCATTTCGTCCCTGTAGGGAGCTAGAGGGGGCTCCTGGGCTATGAGGACGGCGTCTACGTTGGCCACCCGATACCCCTCACCCTTCACCATATGATGTACCTGCTGTAACAGGTGCAGGCTGTCTGCTCCCTGAAAACGGGGATCATCCGGGGGAAAATGCACCCCTATATCCTTCAGCCCCGCGGCCCCCAACAGGGCATCGCTTATGGCGTGTAACAGCACGTCGGCGTCCGAGTGTCCCAGGAGCCCTTTGCTATGGGGAATCCTGACCCCCCCCAGCACCAAAGGCCTACCCGGGACCAAGGGATGCACGTCAAAGCCTATGCCTATCCTCATCTATCCATCCCTGCCAGAGCCCGGGCCAAAGGCAGATCTCCTGCAGTGGTGATTTTGATATTGATCTCCTCCCCCCATACCAGCTGGACAGGATAGCCTGTCCTCTCCACCAGGGCAGCATCGTCGCTGGCCCTCCAGCCCTCCCTCTGGGCCCGGCGGTAAGCCTCCTGCAACCACTCCCTCTTAAATATCTGGGGGGTTTGGGCCAGCCATAAGCCTGTTCTGTCTATGGTTCCTTCCACCCTTTGTCGCTGGTCTGCCTTTTTTATGGTTTCCCTGACCGGGAGGGCGGGAAGGGCAGCCCCCACCTCCAGGGCAGCCCTTAAAACCCTGTCCAACAGTTCATGGGTAAAAAAGGGACGGGCTCCGTCGTGTACCGCTACCCAATCCTGAAGGTCCTTCAGCCGTTCCAGAGCTAAAGCCACTGAATCCTGCCTCTCCCGCCCGCCGGGCAGCACATCCCTGACCTTCTTGAAGTCCCCTTTTGATACCAGGGACCAGCACAGTTCCATATCCTCCTCCCTTGTCACTATGAAGACCTCTTTAACAGAGGGACAGGTTTCTACGGTTTCCAGTACGTACGCCAACAGGGGTTTGCCCCGCAATTCCAAAAAGACCTTGTTATACCCCAGGCCAAGGCGCTTACCCTCTCCGGCGGCGGCGATGATAAAGCTCAAGAGAGACAACGGTATCCACCTTCGGAGGAGGATTCCTGTACCTTAGGCCGGGCGAAGATCATGCGGCCCGCGGCCGTCTGCAGTACGCTGGTCACCTGAACAGGGATGGTCTGTCCCATATAACGGCGCCCGTTCTCTATCACTATCATGGTCCCGTCGTCCAGATAGGCAACCCCCTGGCCCATCTCCTTTCCGTCTTTTATGATCTGGACCGTCATCTCCTCACCGGGCAGGACCACCGGCTTTATGGCATTGGCCAATTCGTTTATATTCAGCACCTTGACCCCTTGGAGTTCAGCCACTTTATTGAGGTTATAATCATTGGTCAGAATGGCGGCGGAGAGCTTCTGGGCCAACCGCACCAGCTTGCTGTCCACCTCTGTCAGGTCTTCAAAATCCGTATCCACCACCTTTACGGTAATGCCCGTTTCCTTGCGGATCTTGTTTAATATGTCTAGGCCCCTTCTCCCCCGGTTGCGCCTCAAGCTGTCGGGAGAGTCGGCTATATGCCTGAGCTCCTCCAGGACAAAAGCGGGTATTATGATGGTCCCTTCTATAAAACCGGTCTTTATGATGTCGGCGATCCTGCCGTCTATGATAACGCTGGTGTCCAAAATTTTAGGGCAGGCTCTGGCTTCCTCTTTTTTATCCCTTGAACCCCTTCGGGGAAGATAAGTGAACAGAGCCCAGATATCTTCCCTGCGCTTGCTCCCCACGCTCCAACCCAGATAGCCCAAGAGCAGGTTGGCCACCATGGATATATAGGGACCTATCCAGGGCAGGCGATAAAAGGAAGTACCTATGAGATTGGCGATTATCAGCCCCGAGATCAAGCCCAGGGCTCCAGAAAGGATCTCCTGAAGGGGTATTTTCTGTAACCTATCTTCTATCCAGCGGATTCCCTGCCATATAAAGGTAAAACAGGGCCATGCCAGCAGACCGCCCGCCATACCGGAGAGGGCCACCCCCAAGGCTACAAGGCTCCAATACAGCCCCGGGGAAAGGGGTTGACCCCGGAGGTTTTCCCAGAAGGAAAGACCCCATTGGGATAAGTAAAATCCCAAAAGCGCTGCTGCCAAAGTGACTGTCCCTTTCAATATACGCCTCCCCATTACCTCACCTGCCTTTCTTCCTCTTCCTAAAAACTAGGAGAAAGCCATGTCCAAGGCCTCCCTCAAGGTGCCCGCCGTCAATATGCCCAGGGAGACCCGCTCCCCCGAAGAACGGCCAGATGGTGGACATATGCACCATCGAAAGCCCAAGCGGGCAGCCTCCTCCACCCTTCTCTCCCAATGAGGTATAGCCCTGAGCTCTCCCGCCAGCCCCACTTCCCCCATGACCACTGTAGAGGGCCTCAAAGGCCGGTCTTTGAGGCTGGAGGCGATGGCCAAGCATATACCCAGATCCGCTGCGGGTTCCCTGACCTCCATACCTCCCGCCACATTGAGGTATATATCGTATCGGCCCAAGTTCAGCCCTGCCCTTTTCTCCAAGATGGCCATCAGCAAAAGGGAGCGATTGAAATCCACGCCGGTGGCCAGCCGACGGGGATTGGGAAAGGCAGAAGGAGTTACCAAAGACTGGATTTCCAGGAGGAGAGGGCGGTTGCCCTCCATGCAGGCCACCACGCAGCTGCCCGCGGCTCCCTCCGGCCTCTGGGATAAGAACATCTCCGAAGGATCGCCCACCTCCCGCATCCCTTGGGAGGTCATTTCGAACAAACCCACCTCGTGGGTGGATCCAAAGCGGTTTTTCACCGCCCGCAGGAGCCGGAG
>DRZV01000054.1 GCA_011375465.1 Neomoorella mulderi | reverse complement strand
TTGGGAAGCTATATCCTTTTCTTCCATAGACAGGAGCATCAGATGGTTTATTCTCCGGGTGACCTCCTTCTCATGCTCTAAAGCCGCTTCAAACACCTGCAAAGGGGATTCCCAGCTGGAGGGGAGAGCGGGGATTTCCCTCAGGACCACCGCGTGGCCCCTGTCGTGCAGGAAATTGTAAAATTTTAAAGCATGGGTGGTCTCTTCCATACTCTGGGCCTTCATCCACCTGGCCATACCCTCCAAAGCCCTGCCCTCTAGGATAGGCAGCCATGGCCAAATAGAGATAGGCGGAATAGAATTCCCATTTGGTCTGTTCCGTAAAAGCCTCCAGCAGACGTTCCGAGAGCATAAAAAACTTCTTTTCGGATTTTAAGATCCAAGGCCATTATGCAGCACCCTGTTAAACCTTTCAAGCAAGGCACAAAAGTGGTAAAATGGAATGCAGAAAAAATTAGGAGGGAAAGAGAACCCGTTTAAACCGGGCCAGTTTGCCATGAAGCTTGTATTTCATCCCCATTTTAAAAGGGTTTACGCCGCCAACCCCGCTGCCGAGGCAGGCCGTCTGGACCTTATGGTGGAGGAGCTCTCCGCCCATTACCCCTTTGTGGAACCCCGGCCGGCTACCGACGATGAGGTGCTGCTGGTCCATACCCCTGGCCATCTGCACCGTATAAAGCTTCAGCCCGAGATATACGAAATGGCTCTCCTGGCCGCAGGCGGAGCCATAATGGCCTCGGAGCTGGCTTTCCAGGGAGAGCCGGCCTTCGGGCTGATAAGGCCTCCAGGACACCATGCCAATCCCGATCACAGCTGGGGGTTCTGCTACTTCAACAACATAGCCATCGCCATAGCCCGTCTGCGGAAGGAGAATAAAATAAACCCCGCCTTGATCATAGACATAGACCTTCACTATGGAGACGGCACCGCCAACATCTTCGCTTCCACCCCTGAAGTAAAATATCATCACGCCAAAGACTCAGATCGACAAGCCTTTTTGAAGGATATAGAAGAAACGTGCTCCGGAGAGTATGATATCCTGGCCATCTCTGCTGGTTTTGACCGTCATGAAGAAGACTGGGGTGGCTGGCTCAAGACCGAAGATTACTACCGCGCCGGTGAGATAATGGGACGTTTTGCCCGCAAGAACTGCAAAGGCCGGGTATTTGCCGTGCTGGAGGGGGGCTACAACCGGAAGGTTCTGGGAAAAAACGCCCTGGCCCTATGCCAGGGCCTGGAGGCGGGGTGGCAAATGACTCTGTAAGTTTCCTGCCCGTAAACTTAAGCTTTTACCTCAGAAGATGCAGGTTGCCTATCCTCACCCTCTTCAACCCCGCCCTGTAAGCAGCTTCCAGGCAGCTCTCCGCTATCCTCCTGGATAAAAGGGGAAGATCCCTCATGAGGTGCTGGGGGCAGAAGGCCAGAAGGGTATAGGGTATATCGGGATCCAGGTGGGCCAAAAAGCGGGCTATGGACTCCACCTCTTCCCTTTCCACATATCCGGGCACCATCAAGGTGCTGGCCACCAGCAGGGGAGGATCCAGCCGTTTTCTGAAGTAACGCTCGCAGAGGTATCGAAAGTTAGCCAGGGTCTGGCGGTTGCTCGCTCCGGTGAGGGCCCGGTGCAGGTTTTCATCCCAAGCCTTCAGGTCGAATTTGATGACCCCTCCGGAGTTCAGGGCTATTTCTGCCATTTCGTCTAAATAGCGGGGGTGGATGTTGCCGTTAGTTTCCCAGCAAATCCTCAAGATCCTGTTTTTCTTGTGAGATAGGGCCTGGCGGGCCACCGCCAGGGTGAAGGCCATCTGGGGGGAAGGATCCCCTCCAAAGAAGCAGATACAGGCGGTGTCCTCCTCCAGCACCCTGACCAGATCTTGGGGGGTGAGGAGGGGATCTCCGGTTAAGGCCATCTCGTAGTAAGAGCGGTTTTGGCAATAAAGGCAGTCAAAGGAACAAGCCCCCAAGAATACTGCTAAATTATAGTATCCCCGCTCAGGACCGGGACGGTAGGCATAATAGGGGTAACCCGCCCCTGTCCCTCCCGGACACACCCAATCGGCCACGCAGTTGGTGGGCAAGGAGTCGAAATAAAAAGATCCCAGGCCTCTGTGGGATGTTCCCGCCTTTATTATCATTTTTCCCTTTTCCACCCTTCGCAGCCGGCAGAAACCCTCTTGCCCCTTGCCTATCTGGCATTTATTTCCACAACCCAGACAGGCTATACCTTCAGGATCCCTAGGGGGGAGATAAGGAGGCAGTTCCCGGCTCAGTCCATGGGCCCTCTCTATGATCTCTTCCCTGGGGGGCAACTCCCCTTTTAAGCAGTGGCCACACACGTAGTTAAGGGATCTTGTGGCCACCCGGTTACCGCATACCTGACATAGGAACCCGTTTCTTCTCGTCATGACAACTCTCCATAGTTGTATAAAAATCAAAAAGACTCCGGAAAATATCTCCGGAGTCTGCTGGTGGGCGCGGGAGGGTTCGAACCTCCGACCTCTTGAATGTGAGTCAAGCGCTCTCCCGCTGAGCTACGCGCCCTCACTTCACTTTAAGTATAACACGTTGTGGTCAGAAATACAACTTTTAAAAATAGAGTTTGGTGGACGTGAGGGGATTCGAACCCCTGACCTCTAGAGTGCGATTCTAGCGCTCTCCCAACTGAGCTACACGCCCAGGCTAGGGATAATTATAGACTCTCCGGCCCCTCCTGTCAAGAACCCCTTGCCTGGGATACCCTATCCGCAAATGCTCCTGCACAATCCTGCCAGCTGCTCCGGTCACCCCTGACCCAAAACGCCTGCATCACCACCGACGCTCCGGCTGGCGGCCAGCTGCTGCAATTTGCATGTAAACTCATTTGAATTTGATTACTCGAAGCAGGGTTAACAGGCCAACTACAGCGAACACTATACCCCCAGAAAATAAACGATCCGGAACAGCTTTTCGCCTGAGGGACTCCGCCAAGAATGTATCCCACTTGAAATCCAACCCGATATCCACCTTGAGCACCGCCTCCCATCCCGTTGTGGGACCGGAAGGTTGTCACAGAAATTCCTTCCAGGGGCAAAATGACTTTTCCTGAAATCCTCTAAAGAACGCCTTTCAGGTACCAGAGGGAAAAGAAGCCCACCAGCATACAGTATAAGGCAAAGGGACGCAGGGCCTTCACCTCGTGGGTATGGAAATAGCGGGTGAGGATCCATACGCTAAAAAAGGCGGCTATCCCCGCGGCTATACCCCCTGCCAAGGCAGGGCCCAGAAGGTTTAGGTCTACATCCTGGAAAAGCCGAGGGACTTCCACCAACCCTGCTCCCAAGATTATGGGGGTGGCCAAGAGAAAGGCGAAATGGGCTGCCGCCTCGTAACTCAAGCCCGCGAAGAGCCCAGCCACAATGCTCATGCCTGAACGGGAAAAGCCCGGTATGAGGGCCAAGCTCTGGGCCAGACCTATGAAAAGGCATTTCCCCCAGGTCATCCTGACTATCTCCCCGTCCCGATCTATATTAAAAGCCGCCCCTCGATTTTCTTTAAAGCCCCTTCTCCCATCCCCTATCCAGAGGAAAATGCCGTTGATAACGAGAAAAAAAGCTGCGCTGGTGGCCGAGGGAAAATGGGAGCGCAAAGGCTTTAAGAACAGAGCCTCCAGAAGGGCTGCCGGCAAGGTGGCCACCACCAGACGATAAAACACCTGCCTTTGTACAGGGTCGCCGGTTTTTCCGAAGGCCATCAAGTATTCCTTCCAAATCCTTCCAGTAAAAAATCAAAAGAGCTGCCGCTGTCCCCAGGTGCAACACCACGGTAAAGGGTAACAGCCCTTCTGAAGGGACAGAAAGGGAAAAGATGGCAGGCAAGAGTACCGCATGGGCCACACTGCTCACAGGGAAGAGCTCAGTTATACCCTGAACCAAGGCGAACCAGAGGGAATTTAATTAAATAGGACATCTCCAGGACCTCCCCATGGCGGATCTAAATAACCCTTCAAGATTGTATAACGGGGCACTTATTTTAACAACCCCTTGCCACTGAAAAGGCCTCTAAAGTGCGAGAGTCTGGCCGCCCCTCGCTATCTCCCTGCAGATAGTCCAGGGTAGGTCAGGTGCCAGGCCTTCCCTTTAGGGAGACTATTCTGTGGGGAGAAGAGAGGATGTTCTACCACGACAAGATTCTCACCTGTAAGGAATGCGGCCGGGAGTTCGTATTTACCGCCGGCTAGTAGGAATTCTTCGCCGAGAAGGGTTTCACCCATGATCCGGCCCGCTGCCCTGAATGCCGGGCGGCAAGAAAGGCCCGTCAGAACGGCCGGGGAAGCGATCGCAGCAACAGGCAGATGTATCCTGCAATATGCAGCCAGTGTGGCGCGCCCACCCAAGTGCCCTTTGAACCCAGGGGTGATAGGCCGATGTACTGCCGGGAATGTTACAACAGCCTAAAAAACCGCAATTACAGGTAAAAAATAGCACCCCTCGAGGGTGCCATTTTTATTGTTTCACCATCACCAACTCCAGACTCCCTTCTTTCAGACGGAGTTCCTGAAACTTGAGCCCGTGTCCAGGATCGGGCAAGACGAATTGGAGCCTTTCCTGGGGAAGCAGGAAGTTCCAAGTGGAGGGATGGAGAGGCCTGCCTGAAAATATCACCCGCCGGGGAGAAAAGGTCAAATGATGGGGGCCGGAGATCCTAAGTTCCCCCCGGACGGCAAAAGCGGGTCCCATAATGGCCATGGATCCGTCTTCCAGTTTTATCTTTATGTTTTCCAACCCCCTGGTATTTTTAAATAAAACCCTCTCCATATCCCTTTCCCGAAAAACCGCCAACACCCACCCTTTACGTGGGTCTATCCTCACTTCTCCCGGCTGGAGCCGATTCCAGGGCAGGTCCGGGAGTTTTTGTAATAAAAGCTGTAGGCTCGGTAAGGCCTCCTTCCAGGCCTCTTCCAGGGTCAATATATCTTGGGCCCAGATTTCCTTCTGGGCCCTGAGTTCGGCCAGAATCTTTTCCCTCTCCCCTTTTATTCTCCTGATTTCCCCTTCTGTCTTTTCCAGGGCAGCCAGGGCTGACTCGACCTCCCTCCTTTTCTGCTCCATGGCTTCCCTCTGCTGCCTGGCCTCCCTGGCCACCTGAAGGTTAATATGTAATCCTTTCATGGAAGTAGCCGGCCAAGTTTTTGGTTAACTCCCAGTTGATCAGAAAATCGTTCCAATCGCTGCTCAAGAGAGGCGCTAAAAGAAAGGGAACGGGCCCCTGGACATAGCAGAAACGCAAGATTCTAAACAATTGAACCCGGCCTTCTTTCAATTCCCCTTCGGCCCTCTCCAAAACCAGGCGGATCTGCCTTAAGCCTTCCCTGGTCTGGGACAATTCCCTTTCCTGTTTCTCCCTCTCCCCTCCTAGCTTCTGCAGCTGGGCGTCCAACTGCAATATGTCCTGAAAAATCCTTTTTTCCTTAACTTTCTCCTCCTCCAGTAGCCTGCGCAGCTCATCAACCCCAGCGGCTGAATGATAGGGAATGAAGACCAGAGAGATTATCAGCAGGAAATTGAAAAAACCGGAGAAGCCCATCCCCTCACCCCCTCCCATCTGTTTCTTCACCTGCGTTCCGATTCCTCCCATTTATTGGCAAACATTTCCGACTTATGATAATTAAAAGCCGGGATTTCTTCCGGCTTTACTACAAAAAACTTTAATACCGCAACAGAGCCGCCA
>DRZV01000041.1 GCA_011375465.1 Neomoorella mulderi | reverse complement strand
GGCGGCCACATCGGCGAAGCTCCTCCTGGTGCCCAGAGGGCAAGGTTTGGTCTTGGAGCTGTAAAAGAGAAGGGGCACATACTCCCTGGAATGGTCGGTGCTGGGGGTAGTGGGATCACAGCCATGATCCGCGGTCAATATCAGGGCATCCTGGGGTTCCATGGCCGCCAGGATTTCCGGCAGGCGGGCATCGAATTCTTCCAGGGCCCGGGCAAAACCCGCAACGTCGTTACGGTGGCCGTAAAGAGTATCGAAGTCGTTTAAATTGCTGAATATGAGGCCCGACCTCCCCTCCCGCATGAAATCCAGGGTCCTGTCCACCGCCTCCATGTTGTCCCTAGCCTGTACCCAACGGGTAACCCCTTTACCGGCGAAGATATCCTTTATTTTCCCTACAGCCATTACCTCCAAACCCCTGGAAGAGATAAGGTCCAGCAGGGTGGGACCTGGAGGGGGTAGGGAAAAATCCCTGCGCCTTTCCGTGCGCCGGAAACGCCCCGGCTCCCCCACAAAGGGCCTGGCGATGACCCTGGCTACCCCGTGCTCCCCCTGGAGGATCTCCCGGGCTATACGGCAATAGCGATACAGCTCCTCCACAGCGATCACCTCTTCATGGACAGCTATCTGAAAAACGCTGTCGGCAGAGGTGTAGACTATGGGGCAGCCCGTCTCAAGGTGAAGGGGCCCCAGTTCTTCGATGATGCGGATGCCGGAGGCGGGCTTGTTGCCTAGGACCTTCTTCCCTATGGCCTTCTCAAAGGCCTCTATAATTTCCGGCGGAAAACCCTGGGGATACACGGGAAAAGGTTTTTCCACCACCAACCCGGCCAGCTCCCAGTGGCCGATGGTGGTATCCTTGCCCGGGAAGCGGGGGGCCATCTTGCCATGGGCGGCCAAAAGCAGAGATGCTGGGGGTATACCCCGCGGAGGCAGGATGTTCCCCAGCCCCAGGCTGGCCATATGGGGAAGGCGGAGATCCACCTGGGCAGCCACATTGCCCAGGGTGTTGCTGCCCGAATCGCCGTATAACCACGAATCGGGGAGCTCCCCCACCCCCCACCCCGTCCAGCACCATCAGTATAAACCTGTCCAGATGGGGCAACATGGATGGAATCCCCTCTACGCCCTGGGATGGGCCCTTTCGTAGACTTCCCTGATCTTCTTCTGGGTGAGGTGGGTGTAGATCTGGGTGGCGGTTATATCCGCATGGCCCAGGAGCTCCTGAACCGCCCGGAGGTCAGCCCTGTTTTCCAAAAGATGGGTGGCAAAAGAATAGCGCAGGGTGTGGGGGGTAATCTCCTTTTGCAAACCGGCGGAGCGGGCGTAAGCCTTTATGATTTTCCAGCAACCCTGGCGGGAGAGCCGACGGCCCTGCTGGTTGAGGAAGAGGGCGGGTTCTCCCCTATCCTTGGCCAACTTCACCCGGGCCTGGAGCAGATACTTCTCCACATGGCGGCAGGCCACAGGGGCCACAGGGACCACCCTTTCCCGGGACCCCTTGCCCAGACAGCGCAGGAACTGGCCTTCCAGATCTATGTGATCCACATTCAGGGCCACCAATTGGGATACCCTGAGGCCGGTGGCGTAGAGCAGCTCCAGCATGGCCTTGTCCCGTAAGCCGGCAGGGGTGTCCACGCGGGGCTGAGCCAGCAGCCTTTCCACCTCCTCCACCGTCAGCACCCGGGGAAGGCGCTTGGGGAGGCGGGGGGATTCCAGATACTCGGTAGGATTGTGCCCCACCAACCTCTCCCGCACAAGGAAACTATAGAGGGACTTGAGGGCTGCCAGATGCTGAGAAATGGTGGCAGGAGAACGGCCCTGTTTCTGCATCTGGATTATATAGGCCAGGATCAGCCCGTGATTGACCTCTTCCCAGCCCCTAACACCCCTTTTTTCCAGGTACTCTATGAACTGCAACAGGTCGGTGCTGTAGGACAGGAGGGTGTTTTCCGCCAGTCCCCGTTCCACCACCAGATAGTACAGGAATTCATCCAGAACATGGCGCATCGACTTCCATCACCGCCCTCATAACTCATCTGCCATTATTATTCCCCCTTCCAGGTAAAAATCCTCCTTGCCCTCCAGGAAAAACCATAAAAATTTAGTTGCCCCGGTAAAATTCCCGTAACCTCTCCACCAGGTTATCCCAGGGGTTACCCTGGGCCATCTTCCCGGGGGCGGGGACCTGGGCCGACGGCTCCGTCCCCCTCCCCGTCCAGCTGCAGAGATGGGTTCCCAGGACCACCAGCAAAAATAAAACCCCCAGGAACAAAAACAATTTCTGTTTCCATTTCCTTATGCTGATCACCATCATAAAAATCCCTCCCTAAAAGGTCTGCAGTACCCACTTTATGAGCCAGGGAGATACGCGGGCCGTGATCACGCCACCCGCTGTGGCAGGCAGGCAGGCCAACAAAGGGAATAGGACAGGATCCTGCCCCCCAGCCCGGGCAGCCTCCTTTCAGCAGGTTGAGGGAAAAGGAGCAGGCCAGACTAGAGCTTAAGAAAAGAGGGGGCAGGTAAAAGAGGTGGGGCAGAAACACAGAGGTCAAGGCCAGGAACAGGCCCTGCCAGGCCCGATGGCCCACCAAAAAGGATACGGTAAAACCTATCGCATATCCTTTCCGGAAAACCATTCCCCCTATAAAGGGGAGCCCGATCACCGTAAGCCCCAGAAACCACAGCAAAAATATCTCCTTTAGAGGGGCCAGGAGGGCCGATGTCCTTTCCCCTTCCCCTGTATGATCTTGAAATTGCTGGAGCCGTTGGTCCAGGTAAGCTGCCAGTTGGGCTGACTGTCGCTCCTCCAGGAGGGAGCTGGTGAAGGAGCCCGCCAGAATGCCCATCAAAAAAAGAAGGAGGAGCACCAGATAAATCCTCCTGTGATCCTGAAGGTGCCTGGCCAGGAACCCCATCGGGCAGCACCCCTTCCCAGGGCTTCTAAAGAATAGTTATGCTGCCCTCCTACCTTCCATGCCTTTTTAGGTGATATACCACCAGAAGGCCGACAATGCTCTTGGCGTCCTGTATCCGGCCTTGAAAGATGCCCTCTACCGCCTCCTCTAGGCTCAACCGGAGGGGTTGAAGGAATTCGTCCTCGTCGGCTTTCTCCTGATGGGGCTCCAACCCTTCAGCCAGAAACAGATACATCTTCTCATCGGAAAAACCGGGGGTGGAATAAAATTCTAAAAGCAGCTTCCAGGAAGAGGCGGACAGGCCCACTTCCTCTGCCAGCTCCCTCTGGGCGCAGACTAGAGGGGTTTCCTGGCCATCCAGCTTGCCCGCAGGCAATTCCAAGGTCAGCCTTTTAATGGGGTAACGGTACTGGCGCACCAGGTAGACCTTTTCCTCCTGATCCAGGGCCACTATGGTGACGGCTCCAGGGTGCTCCACCACCTCCCGGGTACCCTCCCTGCCGTCGGGCAGCCGCACCCTGTCCCTCCTCAGGTTCAAGATCTTCCCCTGGTAGATCAATTCCGAAGCTATGGTAATCTCGGTGAAATCCATGCTTGTCCCCCTAACTTATTTTGCTCAGCCTCAGCTTGTCGGCTATCATGGCTATAAATTCTGAATTGGTGGGCTTACCCCTCTCCAGATCGATGGTATAACCGAAAAAATTTATTCTTCAACTCCACATTGCCCCTATCCCAGGCCAGCTCTATGGCATGGCGTATGGCCCTCTCCACCCGGCTGGGGGTGGTGCCGAATTTCTGGGCCACCATGGGATAGAGCTCCTTAGTCACCGCTCCCAGCAGGTTCATGTCCTCTATTACCAGCAAGATGGCTTCCCTCAGGTATTGATACCCCTTGACGTGGGCCGGTACCCCATCTGATGGAGAAGGCGGGTGACCTCGGCCTCTACGCTTTTTATACCAAGAGCTATATTGGACTGCACCAAAGGCGGTTTCTGACCATCGGCAAGCTGGCGCAGGCGCTGGACCAGAACTTCCAGATCGAAGGGCTTCACTATGTAATAGTCGGCCCCCAATTCCATGGACTTCAAAGTCATCTTCTCATGCCCCAGGGCGGTCAAGACCAGGATTTTGGGTCGGGGATCCAGGGAACAATTCTGAAGGCGTTCCAATACCCCGAGGCCGTCCAGGTGGGGCATAACTATATCCAAGATCACTATATCTGGAAGCCTCTCCTGGATAAGCTTCAGGGTTTCATGGCCGTCATGGGCCACACCCGCCAATATCAAATCCTGCTGCTGTCTTAAAAATTCCTCCAGAACCCCGCAAAATTTCCGGTTATCATCCGCAATTAGGACTTTTATGGGCTCCCTCATAAAGTTGCGCCTCCCCGATCGCTGATTAACCTCTGTTAATGAGTTCGACGCCCCTTTAGGATAATCCTTCCAATCGCAGAAATACCCAAAAAGTTACATTTTTATGTAGCCAGCCAGGGGTTTCGACCCCCAACCCCTGGCTGGGCAACATGTTCCGGCTCTCCTCGACCATCCATTCGGCCAACACCCCATAGCCCCGGGTAGGATCGCTTACGAAAACGTGGGTTATACAGCCCGCCAGCTGCCCGTCCTGGATTATGGGGCTGCCGCTCATCCCTTGGATAATGCCCCCGACGAGGTTCAAAAGGCGGGATCGGTGATCTTGATCACCATGCCCTTGCCTGTGGACCTCTGCTGGGGCATCACCCTCTCTATCTCCACCTGAAAGCTCTCCACCCTCTCCCCCTCCACCACCGTCAGGAGTTCCGCTGGCCCCGGATGAACTGCCTCTGCCAAGGCCACGGGAAGGGGGGTGCTCACCAGGCCCGGAACCTCCCCAGAAATAGTCCCAAAAATCCCAAATGACCTATTTTTCTGTATAATTCCCCGAAACCTACCCTCTTCCACGAAGAGCCCTATCTTTTCTCCTGGCCACCCCTTCCTTCCCTGCTGGATACCCTTGATGGCAGCGGCCACCACCTGTCCCCCTTTGATCTCCAGAGCCGTCCTGCCCCCTGGATCGGTCACCATATGGCCCAGGGCACCGAAGATGTTCTTCTCCCGGTGATAAAAGGTCAGGGTTCCCACCCCGGCCACGGTGTTCCTTATCAAGATTCCCAGGCGGTATCTGCCTGTATCGGAGCAATAGAGGGGTTTTACCTGGAGGTGCATCAGGCGGTTATCCCTTTTGACGGTGAGGGTAACGGATTTGCCTTCCCGCCCCAGCCTATCGATCAGCTCGACGAATTCCCTGTCGTTTTCTATCCGTTTTCCCTCCACCGCCAAAATCAGATCTCCCGGCCTCAATCCCCCCTGGCGGGCAGGAGAGCTCCCCTGGCCCTTTATACCCGCTTCGCCGGTGATCAGTATGCCCTCTGTCTGTAAAATAATGCCAATAGCTTGGCCTCCGGGTACCACCCAGGTAGGCTCCACCAGCTCCATGGCGATGCTCTTCAACGGGATAACGCCGAAGAGCTTCAGGTGGAGATGCTACCATTGGGGATCCTTCTCTCCAGAAAGGGCCTAACAGGCTTGCTCCAGTTGAGCTTGCGCCTGGCGGGCCAGGGGTAAGGGCAATTCCCAACAGAGGCTCTGGGGAGCTGCTAAAGACAAGCGCTGCCTCTGGGGAAGGGAAAAGAAACTGCGCACCGGAGGACAAAAACCGCCATAAAATAAAGAAGCCGCCAGTATCAGCCCCGCGACTCGGCGTCCCCAAGGCTGATGCAAGAGCCTCACCCCCAGGCTCATTTTTTTGCCCTCAAGAATAAAATAACCCTCAAAAAGGGCCTTTATGCTGTAAAATGAGACCTGGGAAGGAGAAAATGGAGGTTTATAGCCCCAAAACAGAGTTTTTTAAAATT
>DRZV01000042.1 GCA_011375465.1 Neomoorella mulderi | reverse complement strand
GGACAAGGTGGAGAAAAACATCAAGGCTAGGCCGGGTACAGTGCAGGACGCTGCGGTTTTGGTGAAAGAGAACCAGGTGGACGCCACCTTGATATATACCAGCGTGGCCAAGCAGCACGGCCTCACCCCGATACAGGTGATAGAGGAGAGGTACAGCGGGGAGATCCTGTTCGGGGTGGGTATAGTCAAAGGCGGGAAGGAGGCCCTGGCCAAAAAGTTCCTGGAGTTCTGCCAGCAAAATCTAGGGGAGTTCACCAAATACGGCTGGGAAGCACCTTAAAAGATTATCGTCTGGAGCGGAAAACATGAAGAAAAATATCATGGAAGTGGTGTATATCCCTCTATTTGCCCTGCTGGTGGTGTTCCCCCTGCTCATGTTGATCCTGCGTTTAGAGCCCAAGGGTTTGGCCCAAACCTTCTCTGATCCTTTTTTCTGGAAAAGCGTGTATCTCACCTTCTGGGCTGCCTTGGGGGCAGCCCTGTTGAGCCTTATTTTGGCTATAGGTTTCGGTTATTATCACCTGTTTAAACCCCGAAGTGCCATTTACAAATTGGCCTTTCTCATGAACGAATTGCCCCTGGCTCTGCCCCATACGGTGGCCGGGCTGGCCCTCCTCATCGCCTTTGGCAGGAGGACCATGGGATTTCTAGGGGAAACAGGCCTGGCCTTTACCCCCACGGCTGTGGTGATAGCCATGTTCCTGGCCTCCTACCCCTTGGCTGCCCGGGCTCTGACCGCAGGGCTGGACAGCATGGCCAAAGAGGTGATAGAGGTGGCCCGCACTTTGGGGGACACACCTGTGGAGGCCTATTTCAAGGTGGCCCTGCCCTCAGTCCGGGGAGCCCTGTTTTCAGGTTTTGTTTTGGCCTATGCCAGGGCCCTGAGCGAGTTCGCCACTGTGGCTCTATTCGGGGGCAACGTGGCTGGCCGCACCCAGGTGCTGGCCTCCTACGTATTTTCCCAAATAGAGGCCGGCCATCTGGAAATGGCTGTAGCCGCGGGGGCCTTTTCCCTGGTATGGTCTCTGGCAGTGGTTTCCCTGTTGAGCTTCAGGAGGTTGATAAGATGTTAGAGGTGCAAGGGGTGTGTAAATCCTTTGACGGCAGGCCGATCCTGCAGGACGTGTCCTTTAAGGTACAACCCGGAGAGATAAGGGTTATCGTAGGGTTGAACGGCAGCGGCAAAACCACCCTGCTCAAAATAATAGCCGGCCTTTTGCGCCCGGACCGGGGCAAGATATGGCTAGGGGGGCAGGAGGTGACCCATCTGCCTCCAGAGGAGAGGCGGGTGGGATATGTGCCCCAGCATCCAGCCCTGTTCCATCACCTGACCGTGGAAGGGAATGTTTTCTATGGGCTTAAGGGGAAGCCCTCCGACAGCTTTATAGGGAAAATCTTAGACATGTTGGGGCTAAGGGATTTTCTGTCCCGGAGGCCGGAAGAATTGAGCGGAGGCTATAAGAGCCGAGTTTCCCTCGCCAGAGCCTTGGCCCCTCGCCCCCGTTGTCTGTTGCTGGATGAGCCCTTGAGCGGCTTTGATTTGGCCATAAAGGGCAGGCTTTTACCCCAGTTTAAACGGGTGCTGGAACTACTCCAGGTCCCCGTGGTGTTTGTTACCCACGATCCCTGGGAGGCGGAAGAACTGGGCCATAGCTTCAGTGTCATAGTTCAGGGGCAGGTTTGGGAGGTGCCCTCGGCCGAAGCCGCTTTTGAGATCTTAAAGGAGAGCTTTTGCGAAGAAGGGGCGGTGGTGGGAATTTAGCCTTTTTTATCCTTCCCGCTTTTTAAATCCCCTCCTCAGGAGGCGGGCGAAGGAGGCCACCATCACCAGTCCCACCGCCAAGGCTATGGCCATCCCTATGGTCTGCAGGCCCAAAAAGATGGCTTCGCTTTCCCTCCCCTGCATGAGGGCCAGCATGGTCCGGTAGGCAGATCCCCCCGGCACCAGGGGCAGCATGGCCGGGATTACGAATACCGTGGTGGGGTTTTTGAGGGTGCGGGCGAACACCTCCCCCATCATCCCTATTATCAGAGCCCCTACAAAGGTGGCCATTATGGGGGAACCATGGATCTCCCTGATCAATAGATAGCCTGTCCAACCTAGGGCTCCGGAAAAGGCCGCTGCCCCTATGGCCCTTGGAGGTATGTTGAAAAGGATGGAAAAGCCGGCGGTGGCTGTTAAGGCGGAAAGGAACTGGAGGAGCAACTACAACCCCCCCTTTCGTCCACATCCATAGATTCAAGACGGCCCCCACCCCTAGGGTGATCCCCAGCACTATGATAAGGGACTCTACCCCCCGGGAAATGCCAGATAACAGATCGCCGGAGATGGCGTCCCGTACAGCATTGGTGACGGTCACTCCCGGCAGGAGCACCATGATGGAGCTTATGATGATCCTATCCAGGCCATCCCAAAAAGGGGAAAGGACGAGGCCCCCTGTTGCGGCAAAGGCTCCTCCCAGAATGGCTATCATGAATATCGAAAGGGAGGTGTGTTCCAGCCAGAGGATGAAGGCCTGGAGCAGTATGGAGTTTATAAGGACAGGGAATGTGTTCTCTATCTTTCCACCTATCATGGGGCTGACGCTGGAGCAGGCTGCCCTTGCAGCCAGGAGCTTCAAAAGGGGGCTATATTTTCGGCCCTGGGCGATCCAGGAAAGTTTTTCCTGATAGTGGTAGCAGTCCACTTCCTTTTCTCCAGCCATCTTCCTGGCCAGGTCGTTGACCTGGGCCACCTTATTCAGGTCTATACCCCGGTTCTGGATCCTCTTTATGGCCGAGAGGGTCACCTCTCCCTTTTCTATGGAGACAAAGATACCCGTGGGCGTCACAAAGGTCTCCACCCTGTCCATCTTGTTTTCCAAGATCTTGCTTATGGTTTTTTCGGTGCGGTAGGTTTCTCCACCGTTTTCCAGGATTATCTGCCCTGCTCTGACCGCCAGCCGGAGAAGCTGGTTTATATCCATAAAGCCCTCCTTGGTGGGTTTTTAGGGTACAATTAATATTGTAATTCAATGATGACGGAGTGGGTCCATGGCTGCTTTCTGCCCCTATTGTGAACGTAGATGCGTTTTAACCCCTGGTGGCCGGGGATTCTGCGAAATGTATACCTTATCCCGTAAAGACGGGCAGGTGGTGGAAGTCTTTCCGCACCGCTACTCCTCCATCCAGGTGAATCCCATCGAGCGTCTTCCCTTTTTCCATTTTTACCCTGGGTCCAGGGTTCTGGTGCTGGGGGGAGCGGGATGCAATATGGATTGTGACTATTGTATCAATTCTTATGTGGTCAGGGGGGATCCCGAAGAGGTCCTCCAGTTTTCTCTACCTCCCCGGCGCATAATTTCTTTGGCCCAGGAGCTGGGATGTCAGAGCATAGCCTTTGCCATCAATGAGCCCACCGTAGCTCTCCCCAGCCTGCTGGAGCTGG
Organism: Neomoorella mulderi; assembly: GCA_011375465.1. Lineage (GTDB taxonomy): Bacteria > Bacillota > DSM-521 > Neomoorellales > Neomoorellaceae > SpSt-1133. Next base: position 2,381 of record DRZV01000042.1, on the reverse strand, counting down.
CAGAAGTCGCTGCCTCCCAGGGGTTGCCTGTGGGCATCATGACCAACGGGTACGCCACCGCCGAGGCCACGGCCCGGATGGGCCGGACCTTTGCCTTTATAAGTGTAAGCCTGAAATCCCTTAAAGATGAATTTTGCCAGGAATTTCTAGGGGTAGAGTCTGTCAGAGCGGTATTGAGGAACCTGGAGATCCTGGTCTCCCTGACCCATGTGGAAGTGGTTACCCCGGTGGTTCAGGGGCTCAACGATAGAGAGCTAAAAGATATGGCCGAGTTCATCTTCCGGCTCAATCCCGAGATACCCTGGCACATTTTCCGCCTGCAGCCGGAGCATCGGATGGCCCGCCAACGCCCCCCGGAAATCCCGCCCTTGGCGGAGTTGGTGCAGGAAGTCCGCACCAGGCTGCCCTATACCTATCTGGGCAATTTCCCCGGATCCCAGTGGGTGAGCACCCTATGCCCCCGGTGCGGGAAAGAGGTGGTTAGCCGTTTAAGCCTCGGGGGGTGCGGGGCCCAGCTGGTAAGCCTGCACCTGAAAGGTGACAGCTGTGCCTACTGTGGCTTTCCCCTGCCCTTTAAAATTCAGGAATAGGAGGCGGTAGAATGGACCTGGCGGTAATAGATACCGGGGGATGGCAGGTCACCCTGTCCCTGAAAGAGGGTAAAGCTGCTGCGGATCACCATCCCCTCCTGCCCTTGGCCCGGAAGATCATCGCCGCCCATCCCTATCCCAAAGACGTGGATATAGATTCTGCCCGCTGGGTCACAGAGGTGGCCCTGGAGCTCCACAAGAAGTGGCAACCCCAATATATCATGCTGGTGTACGCCACCCCCTTCTTCGCATATGCCTTTCGGAGCATGGTGGAGGGGGATTGCCAGCTGGTGGTGGACCAGGTATTTCAAGAGATAGAGCGTTTCCTCTCTGCCGCTGATTTTTCCCCTGTAATCGTAGGCATGGGGGATATGGAGCTGGTGGTGGACAAGGTAAACCTTTTAGATTTTGAGGGAATAGGGGTAGCCGGAGGGCCCCTGGCTGTGGAGGCGGGGCTTTTCCATCCCAGCCCTCAGGATCTGAATTTAGCCCTCTTCCTCCCCGGCATCCAGAAAATAGTGGACAGGGACGTTTTTCAGCAGGAGTTGGGAGGCAATCCCCTGTTTTATCAGAGGTTTCCCGACCGCCTGTTGCTGGCAGAAGATGGGTTTATATTTAGGGGCATAGGGAGCTTGCCCAGGCCGGTTTTCCGGCGGAGCCGTTGGAACAGGGAAATACCCTTGGCCAGCCCCTTGTCCTCCCTAAAAACAATAGAAGATTTGACCCAGATTGCCCCGGCCGTGCTCCAGGAGCTGTCCCGGGGTAAAAAAGTCGCCCTGATCCTGGTGGAGGGGGTGGGTTGTGCCTCCTTTCCCCTACCCTGCCGGAGGATAAGGAACACCCACGGCTGGTACTGCTATCCTGGAGGGGGCCACAACCAGTACTGGGCTGTTACCGCTGGTTTACACCTTACCCGGTGGTTTTATCCCCCTGGTATGGCCTGGTTTAAAGAGGATTTGATAAAACCCTACCCTTTTTCTGGCCCCTTTAGCTCCCTTCCGGAAACCATAGGGAGGCGGTTTAGGGGGAAAAGTGCCGCCGTGGGGAATAGGAGCATCTATACCCATGTTTTTTCCGGCTGCCAGATAACCATAGAATGCTTTGCCAGGGCCCTCTACAACCAGGGGGTGATGGCTGTCCTGAGGGAATTGGAAGAATAACGTCGATTTTTTGTTTTATATAAAGGACGAGTTCCGTCAACATTATAGAATATGTAGAATATTTATAGATAGATTTAGATTACGACGACGATAAGAGAATATGAGCCCCTCCGAGCCTGAGGACCTAAGGAGGCACCTCTATGGTCCCGGGCCTGGGCTTTTAAGCCCACGGGGTATGCCTGGAAACGGGTATGCCTTCCCCCTTAGGGTATAAGGAGGCGGCGGGGATAGGCTTGACCTTAAGCCCTGCTGTCTCCAGCAGGGCTTTAAAATTTTTAAGGGGGATTCGGAGTGGACGCATCTGAGCTGCGGGAGGTTTCCAGAGCTGTCCCCCACAAGGGCAGGGGGTACACAGATTGGCGTGTGCTCTCCCTCCTCCTGCCCTTGTTTACCTTTTCTTTTCTTTCTTCCTGGACTGGTATCCCGTGCCTCCGGGCCAGCTGCTCCTCATCCTGGGATCTAAAATTTGGCCTCTAGAACCCACCTGGCCCGCGGTGGTGGAGACGGTGGTTTTTCAGGTGCGCTTGCCCCGGGTGCTGGCTGCCATGGCAGCTGGGGCGGCCCTCTCCACTGCCGGAGCTGCCTATCAGGGCATGTTCCGCAATCCCCTGGTGTCTCCAGATATTTTGGG
>DRZV01000044.1 GCA_011375465.1 Neomoorella mulderi | reverse complement strand
TAAGCGAAGATAATTCCTGGGCCAAACGGCGATAGGCCTCCACATCTTGCCCGAAGGGATCCGGTATATCCTCTTCCTTTCCGATGTATTCCTTTAGGGTGAAAACCTTTTCCCTGGCCCAGGGATACAGGGCAAGCAGCCTCTCTTTCTGGGAACGGGTCATGGTGAGAAGGAGGCGGGCCCGGGCCACCATTTCCCCGTTCAACCCCCTGGCCCGGTGGTGGCTCAGGTCTATGCCCATCTCCTTTAAGGCCTGTAAAGCTTGGGAAGATGCAGGGGCCCCTTCCCAGGCGGCCAGCCCTGCCGACAGGAACTCTACCTCTATCCCCTTTTCTTCTTTTTTATGTTCGGCTATGGCTTGGGCCATGCTGCTCCTGCAGGTGTTGCCTGTACACACAAAGACGATTGTGTCCAAACCCTTTTAACCCCCTAAGCTTCTATAACTCTGGAACCGGCGAAGTTTAAAAGCCGGCTCATTATGGCCCTGCCTATACCCCGGCTCTCTATCCCCTCTGCCAGGATTACCTCCATCTGGAGAGAGTCACACCGGCGCAGGGCTTGGAACAGCTGGGCAGCTATGGACCGGGGCTCCTCCCGGCTTCCCAATATCTCCATATGGTGGGGCTGGGGACCTTCCAGGTAAAGGGGAACTGTCTCCTGGGTGGCCAAAACCGCCACCCGCTTGCCCTGGGCACGGAATTGGCCGATAAGCTCCTTTATCTTTTCCGGAATTTTAGAAACCGGGCCTGTAACCACGTAGACCTGTCCCCTGGGAAGGTAACGCCTCTCCCTCGCCCCAAGGGCCAGCTCCACCTTCCCCAGTACCATCTCCAATTCCTCCGGGGATATGGCCCCCAACCTCAAAACAGTGGGAACCGGGGAAGTCAGATCTATCACCGTGGATTCCAGGCCCAAGGGGGCGGGCCCCGCATCGATCACCGCGTCTATCCTGCCGGCAAGGTCCTTGAGCACATGCTTGCCCGTTGTGGGGCTGGGTCGGCCGGAGATATTGGCGCTGGGAGCAGCCAGGGGCACTTGGGCCACCTTGATGAGGGCCTGGGCCACCGGATGGGAGGGCATGCGGATCCCCACCGTATCCTGGCCCGCGGTAACTATGTCCGGCACCAGATGGCTCCGGGGCAGGACCAGGGTCAAAGGGCCAGGCCAGAACCGTTTCATAAGGAGGGTGGCTTTGGGGGGCAAGTAGGAGACCAGGTTCCGGATTTCCCGAAAACGGGCTATATGGACGATGAGGGGCTTATCGGGGGGCCTGCCCTTGGCCCTGAAAATTTTCCTCACGGCCCTCTCGTTGAACACATTGGCCCCCAGCCCGTATACCGTCTCTGTGGGGAAGGCCACCACGCCCCCCCGCTGGATTATACGGGCCGCCAGCCTTATCTTATGGATCTCCGGCACCTGGGGATCCATCTTTAGATATTTAGTCCTCCTGAGCAAAGATCTCCTTACCCCCTTTGAAGGGAGTGCTTTACCAGGGCCAAAACAGCCCTCTCCCTTCCCCCATGGTCCCTCAACAGGACCGGATCTTGATAGCTGCTGGAAGACCGGATCAGGTCTATAACCTTTTCTCCCTGAAGATGGCCTATCTCTAGAGCCATGAGGCCTCCAGGCTTCAGCACTTTAGGGGCTTCGGGGATGAGGTGGCGATAGGCCTCCAGGCCGTCTTCCCCCCCTGACAGGGCCAAAAGGGGCTCCCATCTGACCTCTGGCGGCAGCGAGGCCAGCTCCTCCTGGGATATATAGGGGGGGTTGGCCACCAGAACGTCAACCCTGTACCCCTTAAGAGGTTTCAAATAGGGACCGGCTAAGAAAATAACCCGGGACAGCAATCCCAACAGGCGGGCATTTTCCCTGGCCACTGCCAAGGCCTTGGGACTGACGTCGGTGGCCAGGATCACGGCCTGGCTCAGGTGGTGGGCCAGGCTGAGGCCGATGGCGCCGCTGCCCGTCCCACAATCGGCTATAACCCACTTTCTCCCTGGATCTAGGCGATCCAAAAGGGCTTCCACCAGCACTTCGGTATCCTGCCTGGGAATGAACACCCCTGGGGAGACCTTAAATTTGAGCCCCATGAATTCCTGGTATCCGATTGTATACTGGAGGGGACAGCCTTGCAAACGCCTCCGGAGGGCAGGCCAGAAGCGGAAATGTACCGGGGGCGGCATTTCCTCTTCCAAGCGGGCCAAGAGCATGGGACGGGTAAAATGGGAGGCCCAGGAGAGGAGCACCTCCCCTTCCAAACGAGGGCAATGAATCCCCTTTTCCTGCAGGAGAGCGGCAGCCCGGGATAGAGCTTCTTTAAACCGCAATTATACAGCCTCCACTTCCTTAAGCCTCTCTGCCTGTTCATGGGTTATGAGCACCTCTATTATGGGATCCAGATCCCCATCCAAAACCTCTTCCAGATTGTGCAAGGTCAGGCCTATGCGGTGATCGGTCACCCGGTTCTGGGGGAAGTTATAAGTGCGGATCCTTTCGCTCCTCTCCCCGGTTCCCACTTGAGCCCGGCGGGCGGCGGCCAGTTCACCTTCCTGCTGTTCTCGGGCCATCTCCAGAAGGCGGGCCCGGAGAACTTTCAGGGCCTTCTCCCTGTTTTTAAGCTGGGATCTCTCGTCCTGGCAGGATACCGTGATGCCGGTGGGCAGATGGACTATCCGCACCGCGGAGTAAGTGGTATTGACCGATTGGCCCCCGTGTCCGCTGGAACAGAAGATGTCTATGCGCAGATCCTCGGGGTTGATCTCCACGTCCACTTCATCCGCCTCAGGGAGGACCGCCACCGTGGCGGTAGAAGTGTGGATGCGGCCGCCGGTCTCGGTTACGGGGATGCGCTGGACCCGATGCACGCCGCTTTCAAACTTGAGGCGGCTATAAGCCCCTTTGCCTTCTATCAAAAAGATTATCTCCTTAAACCCTCCCAATTCGGTGGGGTGGGAGCTCAATATTTCGGTCCTCCAGCCCTTTCTTTCGGCGTAGCGCTGATACATGCGGAAGAGATCCGCGGAGAAAAGGGCTGCCTCCTCTCCCCCAGCGCCGGCCCGGATTTCCATGATTATATTTTTCTCGTCATTGGGATCCTTGGGAAGGAGCAAGATCTTCAGCCTGCGCTCCATCTCTTCTTTTTCTTCCTCCAGCCTTTCCAGTTCCTCCTGGAGAAAGGCGCGGAATTCCGGGTCCCCTTCGCTTTCCAAGAGTTCCCGGCTATCCCTGATCTCCTCCAGGATACGGCGGTAGTGTCTGAAGGCCATGACTATCTCCTCCAGATCCGCCATGGCCCGGGCATATTTCTGAAGCTTTTGGGGATCGGAGATGACCTCCGGATCTCCCAGAGCTGCTCCCAGCTCTTCGTATTTGGCTTCTATCTGGGCCAGTTTCTCCCACATCTTTTCACCTCCTTCATAATATAACTAAAAAGAGGAGCGCTCGGCCCCCCTTGGATTCCTTCCCTCTTAGCGCCCTGAGGCTAACCTCCGTACTTTTTCCTGAGCCGCTCCACCCTTCCTCCCCTCTCCACCACCATCTGCCTCTGTCCGGTGTAGAAGGGATGGCAGCGGGAGCATATCTCCACCCTCATCTCCTTCTTGGTGGATCTGGTCTCTATGACATTGCCGCAGGCGCATATGATGCGGGCCTTCTCATAAGGGGGATGGATTCCCGGCTTCATCTCTTTCACCTCCTAAAAAACCTGCATACAAAAGTATAACACGAAAGGGGATAAGAGACAAATTAAATTTTAGCAAAAATGAAGGCCGCCCGGAGCGGCCTATCTAAGGTAATTTAAGGGATTGACCGGTACACCCTCTTCCCGCACTTCGAAGTGGAGATGGGGCCCGGTGGCCCTTCCAGTGCACCCCACCTCTGCTATGGGCTGACCCGCCTCTACCTTCTCCCCCTCCCGCACCAGGTTGCGGGAGGTATGGACGTAAACCGTCTCCAGTCCCTGTCCGTGGTCTATTTTCACCATCCTGCCATAGATGGCGTTATACCAACCGGAGAAGGTGACCACCCCCGGCCAGGCAGCCCGGATCTCTTCCCCTATCCGGGCAGCGATGTCCAGGCCATGGTGGAACTCAGCTCCGCGCCAGCCGAAACCGGAAGTTATGGGACCCAGCAGGGGCCAAAGGAGGCGGTTAGGCCGGCTCCCCCGGGAAACAGGAACCGCCTCGGCAGGAGCAGAAGGGCTTTCCTCTCTGGAAGGCAGGGTCAAAATAGCCCCCGGCTGCAGCCTCCTGGGATCCCCTATAGAGTTGAGCTTGATCAGGGCTTCCAGTTTCACCCCGTAGCGCCGGGAAATATCCCACAGGGTATCCCCTGGCCTCACCTTGATATACCTTTTTTTCCCGGGGCAGGACCAAAAGCTGCCCAGGGGTTAAAGGGGCGTCCTCCTCCAAAGCGTTCATGGCGGCCACCAGGCCCAGATCCGCATTAAAGCGCCGCGCCAGATCTGCCAGGTTGTCCCCCGCCTCCACCTGATAGATGCAGGTAAAATCGTTCCAACGGAGGGATAGTTCCTCATATCTGTCCGGGGCTATCTGGGCTTTGTCCTCTATCACCTTGGCCTGAACCGGGTGGGGAACAAAGGAGCACCCCAACCCCATGAGGAGGAGAAACCCCAGAAATCTTCTGAGCAAATGCCTTCACCCCCAGCATCGGGTAATTTCAGGTATATTCTAACCCGCTGCTGGGTGGATTATACAGAAGCCCTAGATATTGACGCTTTCTCGGGGGAAAAGCACGGGGAGGGCCCGAAGGAGATCCCTGTTGCTCTTGGTTTTTTTCATGGCATCTATCAGGAGCTCCGCCACTTCCACCGGGCCCAAATGGCTGGTGGTGCGGCGGAAATGCCATATGAGCTCCAGTTCCTCCGGCGTCAAAAGGAGCTCTTCCCTTCGGGTTCCGGAACGCTTTACATCTATGGCGGGGAAGATGCGCCGCTCTGCCAAGCGGCGATCCAGGATCAGCTCCATATTGCCCGTGCCCTTGAACTCTTCGAAGATGACCTCGTCCATCCGGCTTCCCGTTTCGATGAGGGCGGTGGCCACTATGGTGAGGCTGCCTCCTTCTTCCACCTTCCGGGCAGCCCCGAAAAAACGCTTGGGCTTATAGAGGGCAGCGGGGTCTACCCCTCCCGAGAGGGTACGGCCGCTGGGAGGTATTACCAGATTGTGGGCCCGGGCCAACCGGGTTATGCTGTCCAGAAGGATTACCACGTCTTTCTTATGCTCCACCAGCCTCTTGGCCCTCTCCAGGACCATGTCGGCCACTTTTATGTGGTTCTCTGGAAGCTCGTCAAAGGTGGAGCTCACCACTTCTGCTCTCACGGAGCGCCCTATATCCGTGACCTCCTCCGGCCTCTCGTCTATGAGAAGGACTATCACGTGGACTTCAGGATAGTTGGCGGTGATGGCGTTGGCTATCTTCTTCAGCAAGACCGTCTTGCCCGCCTTAGGGGGGGACACTATAAGGGCCCGCTGTCCTTTACCTAAGGGGGCAACCAAATCAATGATGCGGGTAGATATATCCCCATTTTCCGTCTCCAGGGTATAACGCTCGTCGGGGTAAACTGGGGTGAGGTCATCGAAATAGGGCCTGCCAGGAGCGGTTTCCGGAGGTTCGTCGTTGACCTTTTCCACCCTCAAGAGGGCGTGGAAACGCTCGTTATCTTTGGGGGGCCTTATCAATCCCTGGACCTTATCTCCGGTGCGGAGGTCGAAGCGGCGTATCTGGGAAGGGGAAACATATACATCTGCGCCGCTGCGCCCGTACCCCAAAGGGCGCAGGAAGCCGTAGCCCTCGGGCAATATCTCCAAAATCCCACAGGTCTGGAGGGGCTGTTCCTG
>DRZV01000045.1 GCA_011375465.1 Neomoorella mulderi | reverse complement strand
CCCTCCAGCTGGGAATCCCCTTTGCAGGTGTTTGAAGCGGCTTTAGAGCATGAGAAGGAGGTCACCCGGAGAATAAACCATCTGATGCTCCTGTCTATGGAAGAAAAGGATATAGCTTCCCAAATATTTCTCCAGTGGTTCGTCACCTATAGTGGAAAAGCTGAAGTGGATGCAGAACCACCCTCAGGCCCTCTTCGCCCTGGATAGGGATCTGGGCAGCAAGGCCATAGACCTGACAGCTCTATCCGCGGAGATATCCCGGGAAGAGGATTAAATGGCAACTTTTTCTTCTATCCCGGGTGGACTGGACCGGCCTCCGGCTCCCACCGTCGGGTCCGGGGCTGGCCTCAAACGGGGGAAAACTGTAGACCCATATCCTGTATAATCCTGAGATCCTTCTCTATGGCCTGACCCGAGGTGGTGAGGTAATCTCCCGTAATCATGCCGTCCACACCTCCCCACAGCCCCAGGGCCTGGGTATCCCGGAGGTTTAATTCCCGACCCCCGGCGTAGAGCAGGGCAGGCCGGGGATGGGATGGAGGATGTTCACCGGTACCGAGGCTAAGGGCAATTCCCTCAGCTTTAGGGCCAATTCCCAGCGTTGGGCGGGGCTTTCCCCCATGCCGATTATCCCTCCGCTGCAGAGCTCCAACCCCGCTTCCAGGGCTGTGCAGCAGGTAGCCCACCTTTCCTCAAAGGTATGGGTGCTACATATACAAGGAAAGAAACTGGGAGAAGATTCCAGATTGTGGTGATAGCGGTCCAGGCCTGCTTCCTTCAGGGCCTGGGCTTCTTTTTTGTCTAGGCGGCCCAGGGAGGCGCATACTTTTAAACCCGGCAGTTTCTCCTTTAAAAGCTCTATGATGCGGCATATCTGGAGCAGGTCCTCGCCAGGGCGGGGCCCGCTGGTCACCAGGCTGAAGCGCCTTATCCCCTTTTCATAGGCAAACCCGGCCTTCTCCAGAATTTTTTCCTTTGATAAAAGGGGATAGGAGGGGGAAGGGGTTTGGTAATGAAGGGATTGGGCGCAGAAATGGCAATCTTCAGGGCATCTGCCGGCCCGGGCGTTGACGATGGAACAGAGGCTCACGCCTTCACCTCGAAACCTGTATTTTACCAAATGGGCTGAGGCCAGGATCAGGGGGGTGTACTCTTCCGGTAAGGAGAAAATGATTTCCGCCTCCTCGGCCTGAAGTTCTCCCCCTGAAAGGATTCTATCCAAGATTTCTCCTAAGAACCTCCATGGATTCATGGCCGGGCCACCACCAAGGCGAAATTCCATCTGAAATTTATCTGCTTATGGGCAGAGGCCATTTCCAGGAACATTTTTTCAGCCTCAGCCCCCTTCTCCCCAAAGAGAAAATGAAAGCTGCCCCTCACCCGCAGCAGCAGGGTTAAGCGTTCAGGGGGATGGCTTTCTTCCACCGAATGGGCTTCTATCCAGAGGCTGGAGAACAGGGGGGAGAACTCTCGCCGTAGCTGGGCTAAGGTCTTCAATTTTCCGGGTCGGTTTACCCCCTTGATCTTCCGGGCCACCTCCAGGAGAATCAAATTGCCATCTGCTTTCTCCCGAACTTGGATAGGTATAGATAGGGCCAGCTGACCCTGGGGGGCCAAGATATCTCTGAGAATTTTTAAAGTTCCTCGGGGGAACCAGTGGTAGCATATATTTCCCAACACGAGGTCAAACCTGCTGCCCAAAAATGCTAACTCTCCTGCAGAAAGGGGGAGAAGGCGGACTCCGGGCAGGGCGCGCTTTTGACAGTATTTCAACATTTCTTCTACAGGCTCAGTGGCTATAATCGAGGCTTCAGGATAGCGGCGCTGCAAGAGTTCGGTGGCTGCCCCGGTCCCCGCTCCCACTTCCAGTATGCTGCGGGGATGACCCTTTATTTTCCCCAGGAGGGTTGCGGCAATGTCCTGATAAAATTGCTCATTAAAAGGGGAGGAGTAGAGCGAGGCCCATTTTTCAAAAGGAAAAACCATGTTTATGCGCCTCCCTGCAGAAAAATTCCAGATGGCGGTATGTGGCCGGCGCCTGGATGATATTCAGGTGATCCGTAGCTCTGATTTCTTTTACCTCCCATCCCTGCTCCCTGGCCTGTTTGGCCGCTTCCCTGCAGGTTTGCAGATCCCCCTGGGCTACCAGCAATGTGCCCTGCGCAGGCCATTTTAAGGGGAGAAGGGCGAGAGAGTCCCTCAATCCCTCTAGAGGTCTTTCCTCCCTGACCCAGCGAGGGCGGAGGATTTTCACCATCTGCCTTCGGGAGCCCTCAAAGAAGGGCCTGGTGGGGAGGGATATCAGGAAGAGCCGGGGGATTTCCAGGTATAGCGCCAGCCTGCCTCCCAGACTATGTCCCACACCCCAGGATATTCCCATATCCCTGAGGCTTCGGCACCATTGGATCAGGTTTTCCCCAGTAAGAAGCTCTAGATTTTCGCCGTGCCCCGGCAAGTCGGGCACAAAGGTCTCTATGCTGGCCAAGGCCAAGGTAAGGGCCAAACCCAGGACCTCCCCTTTATGGCTGCCGTAGCCGTGAAATACCGCCCCCCGGCCCTTCGCCTGGATAGGGGAGAGCTGGAGGGCCGGGGCGCCGGCCATATACACGCGGCTAATTTTTAACTCCATCGGCTGGTGACCTCCTGGATGCTCTCTTTCACCGCCTGGCAGAGGAATATGAGCTCCTGCTCCGTGATAACTAACGGGGGCATCAGCACCACCACGTCCCCCAAGGGGCGGATGATGACCCCCTTTTCCCTGGCCTTGAGGATAACTTTGTGCCCTAGGCGCTGTTCCCAGGGGTAGGGTTCCTTGGTATCTTTATCTTTTACCAGCTCTATACCCACCATGAAGCCCGCCTGCCTCACCTCTCCCACATGTTCTTCTTTTTGGATTTCCTGCAAAAGATAGGACAGAAGTTCCATCTTCGGCCCTAATTTTTCCAATACCCGATTTTCTTCTAAGAGTTGGAGGTTCGCCAGGGCCACGGCGCAGGCCAGGGGATTTCCCGTGTAGGTGTGGCCGTGATAGAAAGTCTTGTTTTCTTTGTAATCAGCATAAAAGGCCTGGTAAATTTCCTCTTTGACCAGGGTAGCTGCCAAGGGCAGATAGCCCCCGGTTATACCCTTGGCCAAAACCATCAGGTCGGGGGTCACTTCCTCATGTTGACAGGCAAACATTTTTCCGGTCCGGCCAAAGCCGGTGGCCACCTCGTCCGCTATGAGGAGAACCGAATAGCGGCGGCACAGGTTCTCAAGATGGGAAAGGAACCCCCGGGGCCATAGGATCATTCCCGCAGCGGCCTGTACCAGCGGTTCTATTATGACCGCTGCCAGCTCTTCATGTTTTTCTTTGATTATCCTTTCTACCGCCGAGAAGCAATCCTGGGAACAAGAGCGGGGGTCTTGGCCGTAGGGGCAGCGGTAGCAGTAGGCGCTGGGGACCTTCAGGGAAGGTACCACCAGGGGACCATAAATCCGATGGAAGAGATCTATCCCTCCCGCTCCCACTGCCCCCAGGGTATCCCCGTGGTAAGCGTTATAAAAAGATAGAAAGCGTTTTTTAGTGTTTTTTCCGAGATTCTGCCAATACTGAAAGGCTATTTTTAGGGCTATTTCCACCCCTGTGGATCCGTTATCAGAGTAGAATACCCGGGTCAGCCCTGGCGGAGCCATTTCTATCAGCCGGGCCGCCAGCCTGACGGAAGGCACATTTCCTATACCCAGCAGGGTGGAATGGGCGATATATTTTAGTTGTTCCCGTATGGCCTCATCCAGGGCAGGCACCCGGTGTCCGTGGAGGTTGGCCCATAAGGAGCTTACTCCGTCCAGATACCGGCGCCCCTGAATATCTATCAGGTAGCACCCCTCCCCTGCGGCTATTACGGGCGCATCTTCCTGTTCGTATTCTTTCATCTGGGTAAAGGGATGCCAGATGAGGGTTTTATCCCACTTTTTGATCTGTTCTATTTCTTCGGGGGTTTGGGGCAGCATATGAGACCTCCTTGACCAGATTTTCAGGCAAATTTTTTAAGATGTTCTATTAAATGGCCGTGAGAGCGGAGGATATCCTGGGCCGCCTTTTCCAGCTGCAGGATATCTAGGTTTGATTCTGCCATTTCCGGGACCAGCGCCAGTACGGGGGAGCCGCTGAGCTCAGCTATGGTCCCGGGATTGTCCTTCGTGGCTGGATCGGGCAGGGAGGGATAGCGGTTTATAATCACTCCCGCCACCTTTAATCCTTGTACCCCGGCCACGGCCAAAGTGAGGAGGGTGTGGTTTAGGGTCCCCAGGCCAGGCCTGGCCACCACCAATAGGGGGAGGGATAAGTCCTGCACCAGATGGCTTATAAATCTCCCCGACCCTAAGGGCACCAGCAAGCCCCCTGCCCCTTCCACGATTATAGCCTGGTACTTTTGCGAAAGGTAGGTATAGCTCTCCAGGATAACCGCCATCTCTATGGGCTTCCCCTCCAGCCTGGACGCCAGATGGGGGGAGCAGGGCTGGGTAAAGACGTAAGGGCAGAGGCGTTCCAAAGGTTCCGCCAACCCCAAGATGGAGGCTACGAACCGGGGATCCCCATCCCCTCCAGTGGCTACGGGTTTGAAGTAGGCGGTTTTCACCCCCAGGTGGCGGTAGATGAGCCCCAAAAGCGCGCTCACCACTGTTTTGCCCACCCCGGTGTCGGTACCGGTTACAAAAATAGAGGGCAGTTTCAACATTTCAGCTCCCTCACAACTCCTTTCAGGGATTTGAGCAGGTCCCTTATCTCTTCCGGACTGTGGGATGCACTTACAGAGATCCTCAAGCGACATGTGCCTGGAGGCACTGTGGGGGGCCTTATGGCGGGTACATAAAACCCTCGGTCGTAGAGAAGACTGGAAGCCTTTAAGGCAGATTCTTCTGATCCCAAAATTATGGGAAAAATAGGGGTTTCTCCTGTGCATGGAAGGCCCAAGTCCCTTAACCCCCGGGCCAGGAGGTCCATATTGGCCCTTAAGAGCCTCAAGGGAAGCGGGTCTTCTTCCAGCAACTTGAGGGCAGCCAGGGCTGCGGCCACCGCTGGGGGGGAGGGGAGGTGGAGAAGATGAAGGACCGGGATTTATTCACCAAAAAGCTTATCAAGTTCCTGTCTCCAGCTACGAATCCCCCCACCGAGGCCAGAGCTTTAGATAGGGTTCCGGTAATAACTATTCCAGCTGGCTCTACCTTCTGGTCTGCCAAAGTTCCCCTCCCCTGGGGTCCCAGGACCCCTGTACCGTGGGCATCGTCCACCACCAGGAGCAGGTCTTTTTCCCGGGCTAAGGCGGCCAGTTGCGCCAGGGGGGCGCAATCCCCTTCCATGGAAAATACCCCCTCGGTGACCAAAAGCCTCCTCCTTCCCTTGTGGTGGGTAAGAAGTTTTTCCAGATGGTCTATATCATTGTGGCGAAAACGGACGAGCTTAGCCCCACTCAGCCTGACCCCGTCTAAAAGGGAGGCGTGGATGAGCCGGTCGGCAAATACTACATCTTCAGGCCCTGCCAGGGAAGATATGAGGCCCACATTGGCGCCATACCCGGAGGGGAAGAGGAGGGCTGCTTCTGTGCCTTTAAAGCGGGCCAGGCCTTCACACAGCTCTTCATGCAATTGGGTGTAACCGCTTATCAGGGGGGAAGAACCGGCACCTGTCCCCCATTTTTGGGCAGCTTCCAGCACTGCGGATATGACCCTGGGATGGTGGGTAAGGCCCAGATAATTATTGGTACAAAAGAGCAAAATGTTTTTCCCTCCCATGAAGCCCCGAGTGGGCCCCAAGGGTATAAAGCGCCTGAGGGTCCGTTTTAGGTTGCGGCTTTCCCGCTCTTTTAAGATATCTTCCCAGAACTTTTCCATATAATTGTTAACCATTTTAGGT
>DRZV01000021.1 GCA_011375465.1 Neomoorella mulderi | reverse complement strand
GGTTGGGGAAAGGGGGGTTGAGGGGAAAATCCTGGCTTCCCGTTATGCCCGGGAGCGGGGTATACCTTACCTGGGCATCTGTCTGGGCCTGCAGGTGGCGGTTATAGATGTGGCCCGCCATCTGTGCGGCCTTCAGGGGGCCCACAGCACCGAGATGGTGCCCCATACCCCCCACCCGGTCATAGACTTTTTACCCGGCCAGAAGGATATCAGTGTTAAGGGCGGCACCATGCGCCTGGGCCTTTTCCCCTGCAGGCTCTCCCCTGGCTCTAAAGCCTTTGAGGCTTATGGGGAGGAGATAATCCATGAGCGCCACCGCCACAGGTCAGCCTTGAATAACAGCTACCGGGATTTGCTGGAATCCAAGGGCATGAGGGTGAGCGGGACTTCTTTGGATGGGGATCTGGTGGAAATAGTGGAGTTGCTCGACCATCCCTGGTTTGTGGCCTGCCAATTTCATCCGGAATTTAGGTCTCGCCCCAATAGGCCCCATCCCCTATTCAGGGAGTTCATCGCCCAAGCCCTGAACTACAGGAGGAGGAATTAAATGTACGCTGCCCGGCTCATCGGGCCCCAGGAGGAACGCCTATTCGACGCCTTTATAGCCTCCCACCCCAAGGGCCACTTCCTGCAATCCTATGGTTGGGGAGAAGTCAAAAGGGCCACAGGGTGGCAACCCCTGCGCCTGTTGTTGGAGAAGGGAGGGGCTCCTGTAGCAGCGGCCAGCCTATTGAAGAGGCCCATCCCCCGCACCCCCTATTGCATATTATATTGCCCCCGGGGACCGGTGGTGGACTTCCACCAGGGAGAAGTGTTCAGCCACCTGATGGCGGCCATAGATCGGGTGGCCCGCAGGCAAAGGGCTGTTTTTTAAAGATAGACCCGGATATCCCTGCCCAGGACGGGGAGGCCCTGGGCCTGCTATCGGAATACTTTAATTTGGCAGGCCGGGGCCTGGATTTTCATGAGGGAATTCAGCCCCGCTTCGTGTTCCGGCTGGATTTGAGCCCCAGCCCGGAAGACCTGTTGGAGCGGATGCACCCCAAGACCCGTTACAACATCCGCCTGGCCCAGAGGAAAGGGGTGCCGGTGGCGGAGGCCCACCGGGTGGAGGATCTGGAAACTTTCTATAAAGATACTCCAGGAAACCGCCCTGAGGGACGGTTTCCTGATACGCTCTTAATGATTATTTTCTAACCATATGGAAAGAAATGGTAAAAAGGAGATATGCCCAGCTTTTCCTGGCCAGCTACCACGGAGAGGCTATAGCGGGAGCCTTGGCCTTCATAATGGGAGATAAGGCTTGGTATCTGTATGGGGCCTCCAGCAATCGCCATCGAAACCTTATGCCCAATCACCTCCTCCAGTGGACCATGATCCTCTGGGCCAAAGAGAGGGGATGCCGGTCCTATGATTTCCGGGGCGTTTCCGGGGACCTGAATCCGGATAATCCCCTTTACGGGCTTTACCGATTCAAAAAGGGTTTCGAGGGCACCCTCACCGAGTTCATAGGGGAATACGACCGGGTGTATTCCCCCTTCCTTTATTGGTTATGGAGGAAAGTTTACCCCCTCTATGCCCAGGGTTTCCGGAACCTGCTCCTGGGACGGAAGAGGGGGGAAGGGAAAGGGCCCTCTTGGGGGACTGATCTTATGGAAAAAGGGAGCTACACGGACTGGTTGGGAACCCGATGGATAGAGATCGAAGCTTCATTTTTGGAGCATAATGTGAAGGAGATACTGAGCCGGACTCCTCCAGGCACCCGTCTTCTGGCGGTGGTGAAGGCCGATGCCTGTGGCCTGGGGCTGGAGGAGGCGTCCAGGATATTCCTGGCTGCAGGCACCCACTGCTTGGGAGTGGCCACCCTGGAGGAGGGCAAGGCCTTGAGGAGGGCCGGGATAAAGGCCCCCATATTGGTCCTCACCCCCTTGCTGAGGGAGGAAGTCCCTGAAGCCCTGAACCTCAATCTCACCTTGAGCCTGGCCACCCCAGAGGGAGTCGAAGCCGTCAGGGATGCGGCCCAGCGCCTCAGGAAGAGGGCGGTTGTCCATGTGGAAGTGGATACGGGTTTTCACCGCAGCGGTTTTTCCCCGCAAGAAGCCCTTCCCCTGATCAGGGAGCTGGCCGGCTGCCCCTGGATCCAGGTGGAAGGTATTTTTACCCATCCCGCCAGCGGGGGGAGACTTTCCAGTATAAAAAGGCAGTGGGGGATCTTTCAGCAGCTGTTGCAGCATCTCCAGGAAGAAGGTCTGTCCCTACCCCTACGGCATTTTTGTAACAGCGCTGCCTTTATGCTCCATCCCCAGGCCCATCTGGACCTGGTGAGGATAGGGACCCTTTTCTAATGGGCATATACCTTATGGGCTAAAAGGGGAGGGATGGCAGCTGAAGGATCCTTGGAAGGCCTGGACCAGGGTTCTATCCCTCAAGGAGGTGGAACCCGGCGCCCGGGTGGGATACGGGGGAAATTACCTGGTCAAAAAGGGTACCCGGCTGGCCTTGATACCGGTGGGCTACAGCGAGGGTTTTGGGCTGACTCCCGTTTCCCGCCCTAAGGGACTGGGGGACCTTTTAAGGCATGTGGCCAAATTCCTCCTGTCCTATTGGGGGTGGAGGGGTTCTGGCTGGGAGGTATGCATCAGGGGGAAGCCTTTTCCCGTGGTGGGCAGAATAGGCATGCAGTTTTCCCTGGTGGAGGTGGGCTTTTCCTCCCCGGTGGAGGTGGGGGAGGCGGTGGAGATACCCATCTGGAGGCCCCTGGCTTCTGCCCGCTGGCCCCGGTTTTACTGCCGCCAAGGCCTGCCCTATCTCCTTCGGGACCCCCAGTTCCGCTGGGTCCCTTGGTCCCTACCTCAGGAGAGAGAAATAGGCCAATTTTTTTGTCCTGGGGGAAGGAATTTACCAGTTCATGACTAAATAACTATATAAGCGAAGCGAAGCTGAAAGGGAGGGGGACGCCAGGATTCGGAGGTGAGGCTGGCGTGGGCGAAAAAAAGTGATGGTGATAGACGATCAACCAGGAGTGAGGTTCCTGATCCAAGAAGCCCTGAGAGAAGCTGGTTACCCCATCACTCAGCCTCGGGAAGGCAAAGAGGCCCTGGAGAAGATAGCCAGCGAAGCGCCGGATCTGGTGATCCTGGACATGGAGATGCCCGGCATGAGCGGAGTGGAGTTTTTACGGGAACTGCGCAAGCGGTCCTTCACAGTGCCCGTGGTGGTCATGACAGCCTACAGCGAACTGGAGATAGCCAAGCAGGCCAGCAAGTATATGGTGAGCTGTTTCCTGTAGAAACCCTTTGATCTTGAAGAGCTCTACAGTGCGGTGAGCAGGGCCATGAGCTCTATGGGGGACAGCCAGACCAGCGGAGTAGGGGAGTAGGGTGTTGGAAGGCCCCATCAACGGGGCCTTTTTAGATCCAGATCATTGCCAGGGGAAGGGATGAGGGATGACCATTTCCGCCTCCAGCATAGTGCTCTTAAGGTGTCCTGTATGCGGCCATCTTACCCCTCGAGGGATATCCCTCTTTGACTTCGGCGGGGGTCGCACCTTCAGGTTAGATTGTACCTGCGGCACCACCCTTTTGGTCATGGGGAGAAGGGGTTCCTCCTTTTGGATACAATATAGATGCAATCTCTGCGATTCCATCCACACCCTGACCAAGAGCCTTAAAGAGATATGGTCCCAAGAGCCCTTGATTTTGACCTGCAAGGAAACGGAGATGGTGGTGGGGTGTTTAGCCCCCCGGGGGCTGGTGGAAGTGCTGACTTGGACCTAAAGGAGGTTTGCCGATGCCCTTGGTGAGCTTGAAATCTGTCTTGGAAGGGGCGGAAAAGGAGGGGTACGGGGTAGGGGCCTTTAATTGCCACAATTTAGAATTTATCCAGGCCATCCTGAAGGCTGCCGAACTGGAAGCGGCCCCGGTGATAATCCAGGCCAGCCAGGGAGCCATTAAGTATGCCGGGCTCGATTACGTGGCTTCCCTGGTAAAGGTGGCTGCCAGTTCCACCTTCATTCCCGTGGTCCTCCATCTGGATCACGGGACCGATTTTGTCCAGGTTATGAGGGCCTTGAGGGCTGGGTTTACCTCGGTGATGTTCGACGGATCCTGTCTCCCTCTAGAGGAGAACATAGCCCTGACCAAAAAAGTGGTGGAAGTGGCCCATGCCATGGGGGTTTCTGTGGAAGGGGAATTGGGGCGGATCCCGGGGACAGAGGAGCACATAACCGTATCGGCCCGGGAGGCCTTTTTTACCGATCCCCAGGAAGCCGCTTTCTTCGTAGAGGAAACGGGAGTGGACGCCCTGGCAGTCTCTGTGGGGACGGCCCACGGGATCTACCAAGGACCTCCGGAAATAGATTTCCAAAGGCTTAAGGAATTGAAGGAAAAAGTTCCTGTCCCCTTGGTGCTGCATGGGGCTTCCGGGGTTCCCGACGGAGACCTGCAGCGGGCTGTAACTTTGGGGGTCAGGAAAGTCAATATAGATACCGATATCAGGACAGCCTTTGTCCTTTCCCTTAGGAAAACCTTGGCTGCTGCCCCCCAGGAAATAGATCCCCGCAAGATACTGGGACCTGCCCGGGAAGCCGCCGTAGAGGTGATCCGGCACAAGATCAGGACCCTGGGCAGCAGCGGCCGAATAAAAGAGGGTTTTCTGTACAAAACTACTCCGGGGGATCTCCCTTAGAACCCGGGGAGGTGGTAAGGTGAACAGGATAAAATGCTATGTGGAAGAGTGCAGTTACTGGGACAACTACAATTGCCGGGCGGATAGGGTGGAAATCCGCTCCAACAGCCACCGGGTCAGCTCTTCCCAGGATACCATCTGCCACACCTTCCGGCCCAAGGAAGGGTAGCCCCCGGAGCGGGAAAGGCCAAGGGCTTGACCCGCTCCTTCCCTTTTTAACTCATAACCAGCAGGATTTATTCTCCTCCATGATGAATAGAAAAACATCCCCCCAACCTCCACCCTCCAACTTCACTGGGTGAAAAAATTTTTTAACGGGGTGAGCATATTGCAAATCTTTATCGATTCTGCTAATATTGAAGAGATACGAGAAGCCAATGAGCTAGGGATAATTTCGGGAGTTACCACCAATCCCTCCCTTATGGCCCGGGAAGGCCGTTCCCCCCAGGAAGTGTTAAAAGAGATCGCCGCCATAGTAGACGGCCCCGTAAGCGCCGAGGTGATAAGCACCCAGTCTCCGGGGATGATCTCCGAGGCCAGGGAACTGGCCGCCCTCCATCCCAATATGGTCATCAAGATACCCATGACAGCTGAGGGGCTCAAGGCGGTAAAGGCCCTTTCCCGGGAAGGGATCAAGACCAACGTCACCTTGGTATTCTCCCCTGCTCAGGCCCTGCTGGCAGCTCGGGCCGGCGCCACCTATGTGAGCCCTTTCATAGGCCGGCTGGATGATATCAGCCACGATGGCATGGAAGTTCTGGCAGATGTGGTCTCCATCTTTGCCCAGCACGGCATAGAAACCCAAGTTATAGCCGCCAGCATCCGCCATCCCCTCCACGTATTACAGGCTGCCCGCTTGGGAGCCGATATAGCCACTGTCCCTTACAAGGTAATAATGAATATGATAAAACATCCCCTTACGGATATAGGCCTTGCCCGTTTCCTCGCCGATTGGGAAAAACTAAAGCAGAAATGAGCGGGGGTTAAATCCTTGAATATCAACGAGTTGGAAAGCAAAACCCTGACAGAACTCCAAGCCCTGGCCCGGGAACTGGCGATCCGCGGATATTATCGTCTGAGGAAGCAGGAATTGGTGGCCGAGATAGCCAAGGTATTGGCCCAGAAGGAATCCCAGGAGGAGACCAGGGAAACGCAAGAGGAGACCAAGGAGACACAGGAACAGCCCCTCCAGACCTGTGGGATTTTGGAGATATTGCCCGAGGGCTACGGCTTCCTGCGCCCTTTGGGGTACGGGCGCAGCGGCGCAGATGTATATGTTTCCCCTTCCCAGATACGC
>DRZV01000039.1 GCA_011375465.1 Neomoorella mulderi | reverse complement strand
TGCTGCTGCAGCTTTTCTGTTTCCCTCTTCAGCCTCTCCGCCTCCTCCCGCTCCCTCTGGCTGAGGCGCTTATCTTCAGCAAGGCCAGCGATCAGCAGGCTGGCCCTCTTTTCCTTTTCCCCCATGTATTCCTGGGCCTTCTCTACAATATCCGGAGGGAGCCCCAGACGGGAAGCTATTATGAAGGCATTGCTTTCCCCGGGCGTCCCCACGAGAAGCCTGAAGGTGGGCCTGAGGGTACGGCTGTCGAATTCCATGGCGGCGTTTTCCACCCCGGGAGCGGTATAGGCGTAGGCCTTGAGCTCGCTGTAGTGGGTGGTGGCTATGGTGCGGGCCCCCAGGCGGGTAAAATGGTCCAGGATGGCCATGGCCAGGGCTGCCCCCTCTGCTGGGTCGGTGCCTGCACCCAATTCGTCCAGGAGCACCAAGCTTTTGGGGGTGGCCCGTTGGATTATATTCACTATATGGCTCATATGGGAAGAAAAGGTGCTCAGGGACTGCTCTATGCTCTGCTCATCCCCTATGTCGGCAAATACCTCCGCCGTGGGATCTATCTCCGTGCCCGAAGCTGCAGGCAGGTGAAAGCCGCATTGGGCCATCAGGGTGAGGAGCCCCACAGTCTTCAGGGTCACGGTTTTACCGCCGGTGTTGGGCCCGGTGATGACCAGGGTGTGAAAATCTTCGCCCAGGGTCAGATCGATGGGCACCGCCTCCTTGCCCAGCAAGGGATGGCGGGCCCTGAGGAGGCGCCATCTGCCTTCTTCGTTGAGGAAAGGCTCCTGTCCCTCCATCTCCCGGCTCAACCTGGCCTTGGCCAGGATGAAATCCAGCTCCCCTAGGATCTCCAGATTTTTTAGGATTATGGCCCCCTTTTGGGCCACCTTCCGGGTGAGCCCCTCCAGGATGGCCTCTATCTCCCTGGCCTCAGCCGCTGCCAGGCGGCGCAGTTCGTTATTCAGCTCCACCAGGGCTAAGGGTTCTATAAACAGGGTGGCGCCGCTGGCCGACTGGTCGTGGACCAGGCCGGGGACTTTGTGCCGATATTCCTGCTTTACAGGCAGCACATAACGGTCGTGGCGGAGGGTATAAAGATTATCCTGTAGATACTTCTGGATCTCCGGTGAACGCAGGAAGCTCTCCAGCCTCCCCTTTACCTCCCCCTGGACCCTCTGGATCTCCCTCCTCAGGGAAGCCAGCCGGGGGGAAGCGCTGTCCAGAACCTCTCCTCCAGGACCTATGCAGCGGTAAATCTCCCTTTCCAGATCTGCCAACGGGGTAAGGCCCTGGGCTAAACTATGGAGCAGGGGATAGGCCTTGTCTCTTTCTATCTGCTGAAAAAAGGCTCGAATCCTGTGGATGGAGGAAAGGGTGGAGGCTAGTTGCCACAGCTCTTCCGGGCTCCAGATCCCTCCCCCCAGGGCCTGCCGCAAGGCAATTCTGAGATCGTGGACCGGACCCCAGGGTATCTGGGGATACAGGCGGAGCAGCTCTGCCCCCTCGCTGGTGGCTTGAAGGCGCCGCTTTACCTTCTCCCTGTCCCGCACGGGCAGGAGCTGTTCCACCCTCTCCCTGCCCATGGGGGTAAAGCATTTTTCTTTGCACATATCCAGGATTTTATTCAACTCCAGCTTGATCCAGCTCTTCTCCACCGTCTATAACCCCCCGAAAGTAATGGCCCCGGGTTATCCCCTCAGGTATCAGGCGTTTGATCTCCCGGGATAACACGAGAATCCTTTCCCCTTGCGCCCGTTCAAGGCAGTCGAGGGCTTCCCGGTACAGGCTGGTCACCATTTCCACATAAAGGGCCGGCTTACCCCTCAATTCCAATCTTATCCAGGCAAAGCCCATATGGGCTATTTCCGGCAGATAATCTAAAAGGCACAGCTCCTTAGAGTTGTAAATATAGAAGCGGCAAAATTCGTCGGTAGCACAGGGGAAGAGGAAACCCATTCTATCCTTTAATTTCCAGGAACCCTGGCGGCAAGGGGCGGAACAAGCTCCGTTTTTACCCCCTAATCGGGCTCCCAACACACAGGCCTTGGAAATCATCAAGGGGAAAGAGCCATGTACCATGGTCTCCAGTGGCAGGACTTTAGAAACCCCTTCCCACTGATCTTTTCTCATCTCCGGAGAAACGGTGAGGCCCGCAAGTCCCATCTGTGCCCAATACTCCACTGCCCAGGAATTGAAAACATTCAAGGTGTAGTCCCCCCAGACCTCCAGGCCCCTGTCCCGCAACAATTTTATCCCTTCCAGGTTGCCGGCCAAAAACATTTTTGCCCCCAGAGACCTCCATTCTTCTATGCGGGAAAGGATCCGAGCCGTTTCTCCTTCCTGCCAAACCCGGGGAAGGCCAGGGATAACTTCCCTCTTCCTCTTCCGGGCTTCCCGAAGGAATTCCCTCCATCCATCTCCGGAAGGAAAAGATCCTCCCTGCTCCCCAGCAATGTATACCCTTTCCGCCCCTGCTCTGAGGGCAGCCCAGGCAGCCTCTATCCCCGCCACTGCCGCCGAAAGGCGGGGCAATTTCGAGGAGGAAGGGGGATTGCTCTTCAAGGCCAGGCTCTTGCTTATCTTCTCCCAGGGCCAGGTGGAGGAAAGGCGGGAAGGGTATGAGGATAGCCTCATCTCCTTTAACCTGGCTAAAGCTTCCCGGCGCAGGCGGTTCAGTTCGCTCAAAGGAACCATAAGATCTCCCTCCAGCTCTGCCTCTAAATGCTCTAAGAAATAAGGGGTGTTACCCAGGCGGCCGAGCTGGTGAACCAATACCTGATGACTCAAGGGGTGAAGCCCGGCTTTTTCCGGCACCACCTGGCTGGCCAACCTTACCTTATGTCCCTGGGGATCCTCCACCTCCAGGATCAGAGGCTCCCCTAACCTGCCCCTCACCCTCATCTTCAGAGGTATCAGGTCGCCCTCCCTGGGGGAAGTAAAGCTCTGCCTGGCCTGGCTCAGCAATTGGACGTCGCTGGTTTTAAAGACCCTATCCCCTACCCTTGCAGATCCAGGCAAGGGTAGCCATATCCTATCCCCGGGATGGGCTTCTTCTATCTCCTCACCATCACGGTAAAAGCGCTCCACCACCAGCCCTTCCCTCCCCCGGCTGATCCACACCTCTAGGCCGTCACCTTTCCTCAGGGGGAGCTCCAGCTTTAGCTCACGGAGGCCATCCTTTTTATCGATAATCCTTCCCAGATATAAGCCCCTGTTGCTGGGACGGCCGTAGCTCATCAAGTTTTTGCCAACTTTTCCCTCCAGATAGCCGGCGGTGAAATCCCGGTTGAATATCTGGGCCAGCTTCTGCAGCTCCTCAGGGGTTACCTGGAAGTTCTGCGGATCCCCATAGTAACGGTCTATGGCCTCCCGATAAATCCTGGTGACCACCGCCACGTACTCCGGCCGCCGCATCCTGCCCTCTATCTTGAAGGCCTTCACCCCTGCCTCTATCAAATGGGGCAAGAGGGGAAGGGCGCAGAGGTCCCTCATGCTCAGTAGATATTTCTCCTCCCCCACAGGCCTTCCCCGGGGATCCACCAGGGTATAGGGGAGGCGGCAGGGCTGGGCACACATGCCCCGGTTGCCGCTCCTTCCCCCCACCAGGCTGCTCAGGAGGCACTGGCCTGAATAGGAAAAACAGAGGGCCCCGTGGACGAAAACTTCCAGCTCTATTTCCACCTGTCGGGCTATGGCCCTTATCTCCTCTAAAGATAACTCCCGGGCCAGGATAGCCCTTTTAAAACCCCTCTCCTGTAAAAATCTGGCCCCCTGAGCTCCAGTGACGGTCATCTGGGTGCTGGCCATCAAGGGCAGAGAGGGGAAAAACCTGCGGCAGAGATGGGCCAGCCCCATATCCTGAAGGATAATGCCGTCCACCCGGTTCTCCGCCAAGAAGTATATGAACTCCAGCGCCCTCTCCATCTCGCTATCGGCTATCAGCACGTTTACCGTGGCGTAGATCTTGCAGTCCCTCTCGTGGGCGTATTCTATGGCCGCCTTTATTTCTTCGCCGGTAAAATTTTCCGCCCCCTGGCGGGCGTTGAACTGCTTGCCCCCCAAATAGACCGCGTCTGCCCCATTTCTCACCGCCGCCTTCAGGGCCTCAAAGCTGCTCGCAGGGGACATGAGCTCCACCTTATCCATAACCGCTTCCATCACCTCACGCCTAATATTATAATCCTCCGAGGCCCTCCAAGGAAAACAGGCATAAAAAAAGCCCTCTCCGGGCTTAAGGCAAGGGCAATGGGGAGTAGGTGGTATGGAGCAAGCCTCTGGCCCGCTCCCCATTGGGGCTTCCCAGAAATTCCCGATAAATTTTCTTCACTTCAGGATTATCCCCAGGACTTCGATAAAGGGAAAGGGCGTCCCTCTGCCTCAAAGCCTGGCTGCGGGCCCTGATCCTCTCTTCGGTGGTAGGCACGGGCTGGCCCCCTCCACCTACGCAGCCTCCTGGACAGGCCATGACCTCGATCAAGTGATAATTCCCCAATACCCCCTCCAGCAGTTTTTCCAGCACCAGACGAGCTTTCCCCAGGGTTTCCACCTGAAGCACATTGATCTCCTGGAGATCCCCTATCGGGGAAGGCTGCTTTAAAAACACCTTCACCTCTCGGATCCTCTTTTCCCCTGGCCAGTAGCGCCACTGTAAGGAAAAATCCCCTTCTCCCACCCCAAGGGTTCGCAGGAGGCTGGTGACCACCCCTCCGGATATACCGAAGAGCTACCCTCCTCCTGAACCTAAATTAAAGGGGGGATCGAATTCCCCTTCCGGCAAGGAGTCCAAGCAGATGTCCTTCTCTGCCAGGAGCCGACCCAGCTCCCTGAGGGCGAGCACCAAATCCACATCCTTTGGCTTATCCCCATACCGTAACACCTCAGCCTTTTTGGCGGTGCAGGGCATCAAGGATACCACTACCACGTCTTGGGGATCCAACCCCTTCAGGGCAGCGTAGTAGGACTTTATCAAGGCCCCCAGCATCTCCTGGGAAGGTTTGCAGGTGGACAGATGCCCCACGTAACAGGGATAAAACTCCCTAACAAAACGCACCCAGGCATCGCAACAGGAAGTCAAAAGGGGGAGGTTTTTAGCCTCTAAAAGCTTTCCCCGCAATTCCTCGGCCTCTTCATCGGCCCCGAAGGAGGTGTCGAAAACAGCGGCAAAGCCCAAAACCTCAAGGGCGCTCACCATTTTCCCCGTAACATCCTGGCCTGGAGGATAGAAAAATATTTCTCCTGAGGAAACTCTGGAGGCGGGGGAAGTTTGGATTACCACGTGCTTGGATCTGTCCTCCAGGAGGCCCAGCAGTTCTTCCCTCTGGTCCCTTTCCCTCAGGGCTCCGGTAAGACAGCCTTCTATGCACTGACCGTACTGCACGCAGGGGGTCTGGCTCAGATCCTGTCCCCTTATGGGAGCTATTACCAAACGTTTTTTAACCTCCTTGAGGGCCAAAGCCCTTACCGTCTGCACCCTTTGGCAGATAATCTCACATCTCCTGCAGGCTATACATTTATGGGGTGTAAAGACCACCGCCAGGGCGCTCCTGTCCACGCCGACTTGCGGGGGGCAAGGCTTTGGCCAGCCTTATCATCATCTGTATGGCTTCCCGTATCTCTCTGATTCTGGGTGTATCTGTACGTACCACCATGCCCGGGCTCACCGGAGTTTTGCAGGCTAATTGGGGTTCTGGCTCCCCCTCCACCTCCACGGAGCATATGCCGCAGGTCCCCCCTTCCCCCATCTCCTCCACAAAACAGAGGGTGGGAATGGTAATTCTTGCCTGAAGGGCTGCCTCATATATGGTGGTACCCTCAGGCACCACCACCTGTTTGCCATCGATGGTCAAATTCCCCCCATGGTACCCCTCCTGTAGCCGCCTTTCTACAATCTTTGCCATAAACCTTCTTAAGTTAGTGAAGGGGGGATTGAGATTTGTAGCCTACCTACGAGGGAATGAAACTTTCTTCTCCCCGGCCGGTTTTTTTCGTATAGCAGGGTCTGCGGATTTTGCAGACAGAAATACCAGTTCGATCGTAAAGAAGTTGAAGAGCTGATGAGCATTATAAGGGG
>DRZV01000043.1 GCA_011375465.1 Neomoorella mulderi | reverse complement strand
TTTTAGATTTATAGAAGAGTTTTTCTCCTTCCAGGTGGGGTTTTCCTGCTAAAAGGGGGGGAGGAGAAGCAGGCAAGCCAGCAGGAGGAAAGCGAAAAAGAGGACCGCCATCCGGAAAAGGAGGTGGTCCAGCCAGATCTTCAAAGGGGCTTTATAGCCCTGCCTTTCCAGGTAATCCAGGGCCAGGCTGAGAAATCCCCCCGCCAGGCATAGACCCCACCAAGGGGAAAGGAACATGCCCCCCAGCAAGATGAAGGTCAGGGCCCCCTGTAGAACCCTCAGGCCGGCCAGAAGGGGCTGGGCGGGGAGACGGCGGAGACCAGCTATTCTGCCCAGAGGAGGGCGCCTGTTAAAACTAAAATTAAAAAAGAAGGATAGAGGAGATGGGGTCGGGTTAGGGATAAAAAGAGGCAACCCAGGGCCAAAAAAATAAAGGCCCTGCCGGGATCCACGGTCCCCAGCAGTAGCGCCCAGCTAAAAGCTATACCGCTTAAAAAGCCTCACAGCCAGGCCATAACCTCACCCCGGTTTAGCTTTTCCCTAACCATGGGCCTTTATAAATAGGGGGTCACGCCTGACCGATGGCAGCTTCAGGAAACCGATAGGGGCCCCACACGCCCGGTTTGGCCTACCTGGCTTTGGCCTTGGCAGGCCTGGCCACCTCTTTTTCCTGCTCCCGGAAGAGGAGGTGAAGGTCCACCCACAACTGGCTGGCGTTGAATATTGAGGAGTAGCAGCCGAAAACCGTCCCTATCAACATGGCCAGCACCAGGTTCCGGGTGGACTCCCCCCCCAGGAAAAAGAGGGAAAGCAGGACCAGCACCACGGTGACCACCGTGTTGATGGATCTCCTCAGGGTCTGATTTATGCTCTTGTTCACCACTTCCGCAAACCCTTCTTTTTTAACCAGATGGAGGTTCTCCTTCACTCGCCCGAAGATTATCAAGGTATCGTGGACAGCATAACCCACCACCGTCAAGAGGGCTGCCAGGAAGGTGCTGTCCACTTCCCAGCGGAAGAGGGCGAAAAATCCCACCACCACCAGCACATCGTAGAGAAGGGAGGCTATGGCCGATATCCCCGCCAAATATTCGCCCGCATATCTTATGGTGATGTAGAGGATCATCATGGCCAGGGTTATGGCCAGGGCGATCACGGTCTTGACTATCAGCTCATACCCTATTACCGCCCCCACATGGTCTACCCTCACCACCTCGGCTTGGCCCAGCCGCTGCAGGGCCCCTATAACCTGGTTTACCTTGTCCCTGTCCAGTTCCTTGGTGCGGATTAAGAAGTTTTGATCCCCGGCGGCCTGTATGGAGACATGCCCCAGGTCCATCTCCCCCAGGGCTTCCCGGAGCTTTTCCACTGGCACCGGCTGCTCAAAACGAATTTCCAGGATATTACCTCCGATGAAATCGATACCAAAGTTGAGGGGAGGACGATTTATCGCCAGAGCTATCAGCCCGGGGAGGAGGATTATCAAAGAAAGCAGGTACCACCACTTCCTGTGACCCACAAAGTCAAAATACACTTCAAACTCCCTCCTTGGCTGGTTTGAGAGAAGGATCCAGCTTTACTCCATAAAAACGGAGATCCTGAAAGAGAGGCACGTCGGAGATCAGGCGGAGCAAAAACCGGGTAAAGCTTATGGCAGTGACGAAGCTGGTGGCCACTCCCAAACCCAGGTTCAGGGCAAAACCCCTCACCGCACCGCTCCCCAGCCAGTAAAGGATCATAGCAGCCAAAATGGAATTGGAGTTGCAGTCGAAAATTATGGGGATGGAGTGCTGGAAGGCGGAATCGATGGCCGCCTTAAGGGTCTTGCCCCAGTGGAGCTCCTCCCTCAAACGCTCATAGATAAGTATATTGGCATCCACCGCCATGCCCACCGAAAGGAGCAGGCCGGCGATGCCCGGAAGGGTAAAGGTGGCCTTCAAGGCCCAGAGAACGCTGAGCACGATAAGGGCGTAGACCCCTAGGGAGAAGATGGCCACCACCCCTGGCAGCCTGTACATCGCCAGCATGAAGAGGGCCACCAGGATAAGGCCCACCATGGCTGCCTGCTTGCTTTTGGCCAGGGAGTCTGCCCCTAAGGTGGGCCCCACCACCCTCTGCTCCGCGATCTGAACCGGCACCGGTAAGGCCCCTCCCCGGAGCAGGGCCGCTATCTTGGAGGCCTCTTTAAAATCGGTAAAGCCTGTAATGACGGCGTTGCCGTCGGGTATGGGACCGTTCACATGGGGGTTAGTCAGCAGCTGCCCGTCCAGATATATCCCTATATGCCTCTGGGGGGATCCCATAGGATAAGTCTCCGAAAGCTTTTTGGTGATATCGGCGAACTTCTTGGTGCCCTCAGGGTTAAACTTCAAATGGATTTCCGGCTGCTGGGTCTGGGGGTTTATCTGGGCCCTGGCGTCCTTCAAGTCCCTCCCGGTAACCACCACCTGGCCATCGGCGGTTTTAAATTCCAGGAGGGCGGTCTTGCCGATCATGGATATGGCCTCTTCAGGGTTGCTCACCCCCGCCAGCTCGATTATCAGGCGGTCTGAACCCTCCCTCTGGATGAGGGGTTCAGCTATGCCCAGCTGATCTACCCTCTGCCTCATCACCCTTTCCAGGGCAGCCATATCCTCAGGGGTGACGGTATGCTCAGGAGTGCTCTGGGCCTGGAGGAGCACATGGACTCCCCCCCTTAAATCCAGGCCCAGGCGCATATGCTTCAACAGAAAGGGCAGGCCGATCCCTACAAGCAACAGCACCAAAAGCAAAAACAAGGCCAACTTCAGGGCAGGTCTTCCTCTGCTCAAGCCCTTACCTCCTTTTCAAAAAACTAAAGCAGGCGGGTCTCATTCACCAGGAGGCCGAAGGTGCAACCCAAAAAAGCGGCCGCCCGCCGGCACATCATCATCCGGGGCAAAAAAATTTCGAAATACTCCATTGGGGTACTGATGGAAAGGTCTATGGTGAGCTCCAGGATAATGCTCCTCTGGCCGGCATCCACCCTTAAAAAGGAGTGCTCCACGGCGTAGTTCACCCGATCGTGGATATCGAAAGCGCTGATATCGTCGTTAAGTACCCGGGAACGGTGCACGTCAGATTTGTCCGCCAATATCAGGGCTGCCCCTATATCATTCACCGGATGGCCGTACTCCTCCTCGTGGTTGCCGATGGCAGCCACCACCGCGGCCACCTCCTCTAAAGGCATGCCCAGCCGGGTCAAAATAGAATAGGCCAAAAGGGCCCCGGTGAGGGCGTGATCCTGGCGGCTGACCACGTTGCCTATCGTGCAGGTAACCCGCTATGGCCGCCAGCTCTGCCCTGCGCTGATCATACCCCAGATGGCGCAAAACGTTATAACTTATCCTGGCCACCAGGTTCAGGCGCCGGTGGCCGTGTTCGGTAAACCCCATGGTTCTCAAATATTCGTTGCCCTTTTGGACCAGAATCTCTACCTCATGGGTCTTTCTTCACTTCTTCCAGCGTCACCGGAGACAATTTTTGCCGTCAATCCTCCCTGCCGGGTACGTAGGCTATCCCCTCTTTATCCACTTCCACTTCCACTTTGTCGGCTATGCGGACTATGAAGGTATCGTCCTTTATCTTGGTCACCCTCCCGTGGATGCCGCCGAGGAGGACCACCCTGTCATCCACCTTGATGCTGGAGATCATCTCCTGACGCCTTTTTTGCTGCTTCTGCTGGGGGCGGATCAGCATGAGGTAGATTATGGCAAAAAAGAGGGCCAGGTAGATCAAGGTTGCGGTCCATTGCTGGGCAGGCATATCTTCACCTTCCTTAAATTTAAAATGCCCATTGAACTTCGACACAGCCCCTAGAAATACCTTCTTTATCTTTTACAATTTGTTTGAATAACATTGGGCGTAAAACTCCCGGGCAAACTCTTCCAGATAACCATCAGCCAGGGCCTTGCGGATGTTGGCCATCAAGTTCAATATGAAATGCAGATTGTGGATAGTGGTCAGGCGCAAGCCCAGGATCTCCCCTGCCTTGAGGAGGTGGCGGATATAGGCCCGGGTATAGTATCTGCAGGTATAGCACTGGCAGTGGGGATCCAAGGGGGTAAAATCCCTAGCATAACTGGCATTCCTCACCACCAGCCTGCCGTAAGTGGTGTACACCGTGCCGTTCCTGGCCATTCTGGTGGGCATGACGCAATCGAACATATCCACCCCCCTCTTAACCCCTTCGATGAGGTCTTCAGGGGTCCCCACCCCCATCAGATACCTGGGTTTTTCTTCCGGCAGGTAGGGGATCACGGTCTCTATCATCTGATACATCATCCCCTTGGGCTCCCCCACGCTAAGGCCCCCTATGGCGTAGCCGGAGAACCCCAAAGACACCGTATGTTTGGCGCTCCGGATCCGGAGATCGGGGAAAATTCCTCCCTGGACAATACCGAAAACAGCCTGGTCTTTTCTCCGATGGGCCTTGAGGCACCTTTCTGCCCACCGGGCAGTGCGCTCCACCCCCTTTTCCACCTCCTCCCGGGAGGCGGGATAGCCCACGCACTCGTCGAAAACCATGGCGATGTCTGACCCCAGGTCCTCCTGGATAGCCATGACCTTTTCCGGATCCAAAAAGTGCAGGGAACCGTCTATATGGGACCGAAAGGTAACCCCCCGATCGTCCACCTCCCGCAGGCTGGCCAGGCTGAAAACCTGGAATCCCCCGCTGTCGGTCAAGATGGGTCTCTCCCAATGCATAAAGGCGTGCAACCCCCCCGCTTCCCGGATTATCTCCGGACCCGGCCGGAGATAGAGGTGATAAGTGTTAGAAAGTATAATCTCGGTGCCCAGCTCTATCAATTCCTCAGGGGTCATGGCCTTAACCGTGGCCTGGGTGCCCACCGGCATGAAGACGGGGGTGGAGATTTTGCCATGGGGGGTCTCCATCTCCCCCAGGCGGGCTGCTGAAAATTTATCCTTCTTTATGATTCTAAACTTCAGATCGTACAACTCCCATCCTGGTTCGTAAAACCTACCTGAATTTAACTTCAGGCAGGGACCCCCTCCGAACCAGGCATACACCTCCTTCGTTTCGTGTCTAGGGGGCCTAGGCCCGGGACTCCCACCCGGAGCGCCCGCGGAAGGGTCTTCCCTTCCCGTACCCTGCGCTCGCCTGCACGGCCTTGCGGGATGCTCCTGCATCCGCAGGACGGAGTTTGACAGGGCAGGGGCAGCACCGGTCCGCTACCGCGGGCGCCGCTCTGTTAGAGCTCCTACCGGATTTGTCCCGACATCCGGCTAAACGGGGTCACCGGAAGGCCAAAGCCAGCAGCTTGAGCTCGCACCAACAGGAGTTGAAGCCTTCCTGCTGCCAGCGGATAAGCCCGTTGTGCAGGGAAAGCTTCTCTTCCAGCCGGGAAAGCACAGCGGCCTTGACCTTCCGGGCCATCCCTTTTCCTTCCTCGGGTAGGGAATCGCCGGAAGCAAGCCTCTGCTTGACCCGGAGCACGAACTCCTTGATCTCCTTCGTGACCTTCTCTTTGAAGCCCATCGCCCGACGGCCTATCGCCAGGGCCGCCGCGCAGTGTACCGAAACCGCGTAGCGCCTCATGTACTTCCAGTTATCCGATGGTGGACGTGTGCCGGGGAGGGACCTGCTTATAGCCGACCTTCTCTTTGACTGCCCGCCGGAAGACCGCCTCCACCATCTTCGCAAAGGGGGAGTTGGAGGCCGTGCGGTTGAACTTTTTGCTGAGATCCAGCCGGTCTTTGCCGAAGTCCAGTTCTTGCAGGACTATGGGCTTCCCCAAAGCCCCAGTTGCGTCCACTACCACTTCGGCTAAGACGCCTATCAGGTAGTCGCGCCGGAAGCTGGAAGCGTACTCGAGCTCGGGCACCCGGAGGTATATGAAACCCGAAGGGTAGGTGATTATCTGAAACTCCCCTTCAAACTTGCCCAGGTTCTTCGGGTGGGGGATTTTAAAGCCTTCCGGCCAGGGCTCGGGCAGGCCGTTTGGACCTACATTAGCTAAACCTACTCCGTCGGAGTTGGTGTCCACCGCCAGACAGCCCCGAGAAAAGTCGGGGTCTGATTCCTCTTTCAGCTCAAAGGTCATGTGCACCGAATAGCGCCCTTCTTTGGTCCGGATGAGCTCCACGGTGTAGGGCTGTCTGGCAGCTAAAAGCTCCAGGACTTTA
>DRZV01000053.1 GCA_011375465.1 Neomoorella mulderi | reverse complement strand
CAGGTAGGGGCATTTCCGTACTTCCCCGGTTAGCCTTGAAAGCAGAGCTGCATCTGGGAACCCTGCTGGGGCTGGAGATAGAAGAATTGCCTATGGAGCAAACCATCCATCTGGTATATTATAAATGCAGGGTTCAAGGACGTCTGGCCCAGGCCTTTATAAAGTTCCTCCGCTCCCCGCAGAGGGGGTTCTGTTAGCGGATCCTAGTTATGGTTATCTCCCACATGCCGAAATCTACTTCCTTTAACTGGAGTTTGTATTTGGACGGCTTGAGCCTATTTTTTAGGCTCACCCAGGTGCAGCTGTGATCGGTTTTGAGGACTATTTCATCTCCTATCTCGAGATCAGGAAGCCTTTCCAGCACCTTCAAGAGGGGCAGGGGACACATGTCTCCTAGACAGCTGATGGATATCCTCACCGGAACAGCCCCTTGTTTTTATATAAGTCTAAAACATAAAAGGCGGGATGGCAATTGGAGCGGTGGCGATGAAAATCAAGGTTCTACCGGAGGACTTTGTGGTTAAGGAAATGGCCCGGCTTCCCCTGGTGGAAAGGGGCCCCTACAGGGTTTATCTTTTAGAGAAAAAGGGCTGGAACACGGTGGACGCCCTGCTGCGCATCGCCCGGGCCCAGGGAGTCCCTTACCGGCTCTTTTCCTATGGGGGCTTAAAGGATCGCCATGCCCACACTTTTCAATACGTAACCTTTAAGGGGGAAAAGGATCTTTCCCTCAGGAAAAAAGGGTATTCCCTCACCTCCATGGGCTTCATGGATCGGCCTATGGGGCCGGATCTTCTGGAAGGCAATGAATTCAGCATAGTGTTGCGGGCCCTCCTTCCGGGGGAAGGGGAAAAAATCCAGGAGCAGATCCCTGAAGTTTTAGACTCAGGTTTTCCCAACTATTTCGACGACCAGCGCTTCGGCTCCTATGATCGGGAAATGGGGTTCATGGCAGAGAGGTTGCTGAAACGCCAGTACAACGGCGCTCTGCAGATCTATCTTACTGGCATTTATCCCGAAGAGAAGAGGGAAGCTAAGGAGCGCAAGCTCTTTTTCCGGCAGAACTGGGGCAACTGGTCCCTATGTTTAAGCCGGGCCAAGACCACCATGGAAAAGAAGATTTTCAGCCTGTTATCTAAAAATCCCAAGGCCTATATAGAAGCCCTGCGCCTTATCCCCAAAGATGAGCTGTCGCTGTTTTTTTCCGCCTACCAGGCCTATCTTTTCAACCAGCTGCTGTCCCGTCTCCTCCAGAGTTTGGGACTGGACCTGATCCCCGTCCCCGGAAAAGTGGGGCCCTACTTGTTCTACCGCCTCCTTAAGTCAGAGGTACGGGAATATCTGCTTCCGCTGGAACTACCCTTAGCCGCCAGCCGTATGAAATTTCCCGACGCATTGACGGAGAGATTGTTCCGGACGATCTTAGAAGAGAGGGGTTTAAAGAGGAGCTCCTTTAATCTCCGTAAGATAAGGCAGGCCTTTTTTAAATCGACCCCCAGGAAAGCAGTGGTGATTCCTAGGGATCTGAGCTTCACCTTACTGGGAGCAGACGAGATCTACAGCCAGAGGGAAAAGGCGCTCCTCTCTTTTAAATTGCCGCCGGGCAGCTACGCCACCATGCTCACAAAAAGGCTCTCCATAGCCTTAAGAGGGGAAGGGACAGGAAATGGCTGAGAAGCGTTTGGACTGGTTTTTGGCCCGCCTGGGTTGGGGAACCCGCAAGGAAGTGAAAAAAATGATTAAGGAAGGCAGGGTAAAGGTGGGGGGAGAACCGGTCACCGACCCCGGTTTTCATATAGATCCGGAAAGGGATAGGGTGGAGGTGGACGGGGAAAGGCTGGATTACAGGCCCCATCTATATATCCTGCTCAATAAGCCCCAGGGATTTGTCTCTGCCACCGAAGACAGGTTCCACCCTGTGGTCCTGGAGCTTTTGCCTCCCCAGTGGCGCAGAAGAGATCTTTTCCCCGTAGGCCGCTTGGATAGGAACGCGGAAGGCCTGCTCCTGCTGACCACCGACGGGGTGCTGGCCCACAGGCTTTTGAGCCCCAAATACAGGATCCCCAAAACCTATCAGGTTTTGGTGAGGGGACGGGTGGAGGAAGTTAGCCGGAAGAAGATAGAAGAGGGGGTCCTCCTCGAAGACGGTTACCGGACATTGCCCGGAAAGATGGAGATTCTGGAGGCTGGAGAGAGATCCTTGGTGGAATTGACCCTCTATGAAGGCAAATATCATCAGGTGAAGAGGATGATGGCGGCCCTGGGGCACGAGGTGCTATATTTAAAAAGAACAGGCCTGGGGCCCTTGAAGCTGGAAGGACTTCCCTTGGGAGAGGGAAGGGAATTGGAGGAAAAGGAGATCGAAGCCCTGAAGAGGAGCGTAAAGCTGGATGGGGAGGTTTAGGATGAGCTGGTTTTTTTGGATTTTATTGGCTGTATTTTGCTGGGGGATAGCTCCCCTGGCCGCCAAGCTGGGGTTGGCCAAAAGTGCGCCTTTGAGCGCCCTCTTGATCCGCAGCATCATAGTCTTTTTTATATTGCTGGGATGGGGGGCCTGTACCGGTCACTTGAGCCAGTTGAAGAGCATAGAACCCCGCACTTGGCTATTATTGGCCGGTGAGGGGATTCTAGGGGCCATAATCGGCCAGTGGGCCTACTATAATGCTCTAAAAGCTGGACCTTTAACCGCAGTTATCCCCCTTTCAGCCACCTATCCCCTCATGGGTTTGCTCCTGGCAGTCCTCCTGCTGGGAGAAAAGCTGAGCTGGGGACAGGTGACGGGCAGCTTCCTGATCGTGGCCGGGATATATCTAGTGTACACTTCTTAGTAAATATTTCCAGTAACAACAGGGAGGTTTTTTCCTGGGATTGCCGAATAAGTTCAAGGGAGATGGGTATGAAGGGGATAGGGATAGACATCATAGAGATAGCCCGGGTGGAGAGGGCCCTGAAGAGGCACCCCCGGCTCCTGCACAGGATTTTCACCCTGGAGGAAATAGATTACTGCCGTAAAAAGAAGCGGCCTGGGGCCTCCCTGGCAGCCCGCTTCGCCGCTAAAGAGGCGGTGATGAAGTCCCTGGGTCTAGGCCTTTATTCCTGTTCCTTTCAGGAAATCGAGATTTTGGGCGATGGTCAGGGGCAGCCCCAGGTGCGCCTACAGGGCCGGGCCCAGATCAGGGCTGAAAGGCTGGGGGTGGAGCGGGTTATCGTCAGCTTGAGTCACTGCCGCAGCTATGCCGTAGCCGTGGCTTGGGCTTGGGCAGAGGGTCTTTAAGGGGTGAGGAAAATGTATGTGGTAACTGCAGAGGAGATGGGCCGGCTGGACCGGCTGGCGGAGAGCCAGTTCGGTATACCCAGTATAGTTCTGATGGAAAATGCCGGGCTTAGGGTTTTCGAGTCTATAAAGAGGTATTTCCACAATTTCTTGGCAGGACGGCGGGTGGCGGTATTCTGCGGGAAGGGGAACAACGGCGGCGACGGTATAGTGGTGGCCCGCCACCTGTTGAATCAGGGGAGCGAAGTCAAGGTCTTCCTCCTGGGTTCCCCCCAGGACTTGAAGGGAGACCCTCAGATAAATCTAAAAATCTATCAGAAGATGGGGGGACGCCTTTATCCCCTTACCGAGGAGAACCATCTGCAGCGGGTGGATATCTCCCTCCTCTACGCTGACCTGGTGGTGGACGCCATTTTCGGGACCGGGTTCAAGGGGGCAGCCCTGGGGCTGGCGGCAGAGGTGATCCAGCGGATAAACGGTTCAGACAAGCCGGTGGTGGCCGTGGACCTGCCTTCGGGCCTGGAGGCGGATACGGGCAAAGTGTGGGGGCCCTGTGTAAGGGCTCGCTGGACTGTGACCTTTGCTTTGCCCAAGCTGGGGCTGGTGGTGGAGCCCGGGGCCAGCTATGCTGGGGCTTTGGAAATAGCTGATATAGGTATACCCTACAAGCTGGTGGAAGAACAGGGATTAACTCTATCTCTTCTGACCCCTGTCTTTTGCCGCCAGCATTTACCCCCGAGGGATCCCTCCAGCCACAAGGGCACCTATGGCCATGTTCTGGCCCTAGGCGGTTCCCCGGGATTTACAGGGGCCATAACCTTGACAGCCAGGGCTGCCCTGAGGGCTGGGGCCGGGCTGGTAACCGCGGCTGTGCCCCGGGGCTGTCAGCCGGTGGTGGCTGCAGGAGCTCCAGAGATCATGACCTGGGGGTTGCCGGAGACAGCCGGCGGATCTTTAGGCCGGAGCGCCCTGGATCCCCTCTTGGAACGATTAGAAAATTTCAGCGTGCTGGCCATAGGTCCAGGACTGGGGCGGGATCCGGAGACGGTGGAACTGGTAAAAAGTCTCCTGCCCAGGGCATCCATACCCCTGGTGGTAGATGCCGATGCCCTGAATGCCTTAGCTACAGACACCGGCATCTTGTCCCAACCCCATGGGCCCATGGTGCTGACCCCCCACCCTGGAGAGATGGGCAGGCTCATAGGGTGCCCCGCAGCCAAGATTCAGGAAGACAGGCTTAATATAGCCCGGCGTTATGCCCAGGAATGGCGCTGCGTATTGCTCCTGAAGGGGGCGCGTACTGTCGTAGCCTGCCCCGACGGTAGAGCCTATATAAATCCCACCGGCAATCCGGGCATGGCTACCGGAGGTTCGGGAGATGTTCTCACCGGCATCATAGCCGGGCTCATAGCCCAGGGAATGTCCTTGGACAAGGCCGCTGCCATAGGCGCCTATCTCCATGGAGCAGCGGGGGACCTGGCCGCGGAGGAGCTGGGCCAGGAGGCCCTCATAGCAGGAGATATACTTCATTTCCTTCCCCGAGCCTTTAAAAGTCTTGGAGGTGGGGCTGTTGCCCCGACCGCTCTGGGCAGAAGTGGATCTTGAGGCTTTGGTCCATAACCTGAAGACCATAAAAAAGAGGCTCTCTCCCGGGACAGAAATCATGGCGGTGGTAAAGGCCAACGCTTATGGCCATGGGGCCCCTGCTGTGGCGGCAGCGGCGATAAAAGGGGGGGCCCGCTGGCTGGGCGTGGCTTCCCTGGAAGAGGGCCTGGAATTGAGGCAGAGGAGCATCACGGCCCCTATACTCATTCTGGGCTATACCCCCCCTTCCGATGCGGAAGAGCTGGTGCGAGGAAATTTTTCTCAGACCGTGTTTTGCTGGGAGCAATTAGAGGATTTAAACAGGGTGGGGGCCAGGAGGGGGACTCCCCTGGCCATCCACTTGAAGATAGATACCGGCATGGGCAGACTGGGCTTTCTCCCTTGCCAGATGGAGGAGTTATGGACGGTGCTGAAGGATCTTCCCTATCTCCGCCTGGAAGGGGTGTTCACCCACTTGGCCTGGGCCGATGGTCCCCATCTCTCTTATACCCACAAGCAGATAGAGGCTTTCCAGCAGGCCTTGGGGCTCATGAGGAGGGCTAATCTCTCCTCTCTGGATCCACGCGGCCAACAGCGCTGGCCTCTTGAGGCTACCCCAGAGCCATTTCAACCTGGTGAGGACGGGGATACTCCTCTACGGTTATTATCCTTCCCCGGACCTGGCTTCTCTAGATCTGGATTTAAAACCTGTTTTGACTTTAAAGACCCAGATCATATCCCTGAAGGAGTTGCCGGCCGGTTCCTGCGTAAGCTATGGCTGCACTTTCAAGACCAGCTCCCCCACCAGGGTGGCAGTGTTGCCGGTGGGATATGCCGATGGGTATGCCTGGAACCTTTCCAACAAGGCCCAGGTTCTCATAAGGGGCCAGAGGGTACCCGTTGTGGGTCGGGTCTGCATGGATCATTGCATGGTGGACGTGACTGCCCTCCCGGAAATCCAGCTGGGGGAAGAGGTGGTGCTGGTGGGGGGGCAGGGGAAGGAGTTCATCTCCGCCGAAGAGGTGGCGTGCTGGAGGGGAACCATGGTCTACGAAGTTTTGACCTCCATATCGTCCAGGGTAGCCAGGGTGTACAAGGGTGAAATATAAATTATGGTCCAGTGCGGCTCCCGAAAATTTTTAACAGGGGGTGCCCCTTTTGTCCGACAACTTCCGGCGGATCATGTTGACTTTGCCCGCGAGCCTTTTGGAAGAAGTGGATGGGCTGGCGGCCCTCGAGAGGGTCAACAGGACCCAGTTCATAATGGAGGCCATGCAGCGCTACGTCGACGAATGCAAGCAGCGGCATCTCAGGGAGCAGATGAAAAGGGGCTACCAGGAGATGGCGCCCATAAATTTATCCTTAGCTTTAGAAGGGCTGGAAGCGGAAAACGAAGCCCAGCTGTATTACGAAAAGAAATTGGCGGAGTTAAGTTAGCCATGTTGGTGAGAAGGGGAGACATCTTTTATACT
>DRZV01000012.1 GCA_011375465.1 Neomoorella mulderi | reverse complement strand
GGCATGCCCGGACCCCCCTTAGGCCCCTCGTAGCGGATGACCACCACGTCCTGGGGCCGGATGAGGTTGTCCATGATAGCCCTAAAAGCCTCCTCTTCGCTATTGAAAACCCGGGCAGGCCCCCGGTGGCGCATCATTTCCGGTAACACTGCTCCTTTTTTCACCACTGCTCCCTGGGGGGCCAGATTGCCATACAGAACAGCCAATCCCCCATCGGGCTGATAGGGGTTATCCACGGTCCTGATCACATCCCGGCGCTGGATCTGGGCTTTTCTTACCACTTCCTCCACAGGCCCCCTAACAGTTAGGGCCGCTCCCTCTAAAAGGCCAGCCCGGAGGAGCTCCCCCATCACCGCGGGTATGCCTCCGGCTTCATCCAGATCCTCGATATGCTGGCTGCTGGCTGGGCTCAGCTTCACCAGCTGGGGGGTCCTCTGGCTTATACGGTGAAAGTCTTTAAGGCTCAAGGGCACCCCCGCCTCATGGGCTATGGCCAAAAGATGGAGGCAAGTATTGGTGGAACCTCCCAAGGCCATGTCCAGGGCGATGGCGTTATAAAAGGCAGCTTCCGTGAGGATATCCCGGGGCCTTATACCCTTTTTCCAAACCTCCATCACCAGATATCCAGCCTCTTTAGCCAGACGTATCCTGGCGGCGCTCACCGCCGGGAGAGTTCCGTTGCCAGGCAAGGCCAGTCCCAGGGCTTCTGCTAAACAATTCATGGTATTGGCGGTGAACATTCCAGAACAGGATCCGCAACCAGGACAGGCCGAATCTTCTAGGACCTTTAATTCTTCCTCTCCCATCTGGCCCGCCTGGACCGCCCCCACCCCTTCGAATACTGTGCTCAGGGAGACCGGCCGCCCCCGGTACCTCCCCGCCAGCATAGGTCCCCCGCTTATCAACACCGCAGGGAGGTTGAGCCGGGCAGCCGCCATCAGCATCCCCGGGACTATCTTGTCGCAGTTGGGAATGAAAACCAGGGCGTCAAAGGGGTGAGCCTGAGCCATCACCTCTATGCTGTCGGCGATGATTTCCCGGCTGGCCAGGGAGTATTTCATCCCCAGGTGGTTCATAGCTAAGCCATCACAAACCCCGATGACGGGGAACTCCAGGGGAGTACCTCCCGCCATCCTCACCCCAGCCTTAACCGCCTCGGCCACTTGATTTAGATGTATATGCCCCGGTACTACCTCGCTGTAAGCATTGACTATACCCACCAGGGGGCGCTCTATCTCCCTGTCGGTGAGGCCTAAGGCCTTCAAAAGGGAACGGTGGGGAGCTCTGGCCAATCCCTTTTTCATAATATGGCTTCTCATTAAAAGATGGCCTCCCCTTCCCTCTGGGTAAGTTCCCGATATCGGGCCATGAGCCGCTGGGTTATCGATCCCGGAACCCCTTCTCCTATTACCCGGCCGTCCAGCTTCACCACCGGTATAACTTCTGCCGCAGTGCCGGTCAAAAAGCACTCGTCCGCCACATAGATATCATGCCGGGTAAAGACCTTTTCATAAGCGGGGATACCCATATCTCTGGCTATTTCCAGAACCGTGTTCCTGGTGATCCCCTCCAGGATGCCCACGTATGAAGGGGGGGTCAATAGCTGGCCGTTCTTTACTATAAAGATATTATCTCCTGTGGCTTCAGTCACATAGCCCTCCCTGTTGAGGAAAAGGCCCTCCGGCGCCCCGGCCCGGGCAGCCTCTATCTTGGCCAGCACGTTGTTCAGATAGTTGAGGGATTTGATCCTGGGATCCAGGGCATCGGGGGAATTGCGGCGGGTAGCTACGGTTACCAGTTCTAAACCCTTCTCGTAGAGTTCGGGGGGATAGAGTTCAATGCCAGCTGCTATGCAGAATATCGAAGGCCGAGGACACTTCCGGGGATCCAGCCCCAGATCCCCTCTCCCCCGGGTTACCACCAGGCGGATATAGGCATCCCGGAGGTTGTTCTTCCTGCAGGTCTCCAGCACTATCTGGGCCATCTCCCCCTTGGGGATGCCCGGATCCAAGGCGATGGCGCGAGCCGATTCGTACAGCCGGTCTATATGCTCCTTTAATTTAAAAACCCTGCCATTATAGGCCCTTATGCCTTCAAAGACCCCGTCCCCGTAGAGGAGGCCGTGATCGAACACCGAAATCTTGGCTTCTTCTTCGGGGAGGTAACGGCCATCCAGATAGATGATGAGTCCCAAGCTGCTCCCCCCTATGATCTCCTCATGATTTGCATTACAGTATAAATAACCCCTGGGGCAGTGTCAAGGACTTTTACAAAAAAATAAAGGGGCGCCCCCTTTTGCGCAAACCGCCAGCAACCCATGGACGAATATCCCGGTGGCTTCCTCTTCCTCCACCGGCACCGATGTCCACAAGTGTCACTTCCCGCGGAACCCGCGGCAGGGCCGCCCAAAGCTCGGCTTTCCCTTGGAGAAGCGCCCAGAGGGAACCGCTCCGCTGAATCTTTTGACTATCAACCCCGGCAGACCC
Source organism: Neomoorella mulderi (assembly GCA_011375465.1). Classification (GTDB taxonomy): domain Bacteria; phylum Bacillota; class DSM-521; order Neomoorellales; family Neomoorellaceae; genus SpSt-1133. Next base: position 4,062 of record DRZV01000012.1, on the reverse strand, counting down.
CGCAAGAACCGCAGTTCCCGCTGCAGCTGCCTCCGCTGCCTTTACCGCAATAGAGAAAACCTGTAAACAGCTGCTGCACCTCTCCCCCGCACTGGGGGCACCGGACCAGTTCCCTATCTTTGATGGCCACCCTCTGGCTGAACCTATGGCCGCAGGTCTTGCACTTAAAATCATACGTGGGCATATACCATGACCTCCCAGTAAAGAAGATCCCCTTACGGGGATCCTGTTTCAATTTTGCTACCAGGTACTATCAGGTGCTGGCAGCCTGGTAGCAAAGCAGGCCTGGAGTTTACGCTCTCCGAGAGGCCGGACACTTGTCCTCCCGGCCGGGGAGGAAGGACAGGGCCTGTGCTTCTGGAGTCCCGCCCGAAACAGTGACCCCTTGCGGGGCTTCCAAACGGCGGAGTGGTCCAAACGTCCGGCCCGCAGGGCTCCCACCCGGAAGGCAAGGGACCGGTTCCCGCCACCCGGGGCGCCGTTTCCCGCACGCCCCAGGGAGGCTACCCGGCGGTGCGGGGGTTCGCCCCCGTAAAAGCCCGCCTTTACGTGCACCCCTTCCTGGCCGGCACACGTTCCGGCGGCACTTTCTCCCGCCGGGCCGTCCCCCTGCCCACACGCCCCGGGACACCCGGGGCAATTTGCCCACCACCTGGTGATAGGTTATCCTAGGTGGTATTTGTCGAGAGTAGTTAGGAGAACATCGCAAAAATCGGAAACTGTTTTTGGCCCTCAATCCTGGTTATGGGGAAAAATGCTGTACCCTGGATCCGCGATCTGCCTGTAAATGTAATAAATCCCTATTGCCAGGAATCCCCCCAAGATTATTATGCCATAAATCATCCTCTACCCCCCTTAACCCTACTTTAAACAGAAAAGGGAGGTTTGTCAACGAAGAAAAATCAACCCTGTCCCGCGAGGGCAGCTGGGCTGAATTCCGGCAACCGCACCGTATCCCTCAAGACCTTGATGTATTTCAGCTCTGGATCCTCAGGTCCCTGCAGCTCCGCCCTTTCCTTCTTGAGCACCTTGACATACTCGATGATCTCGTAGCTTATAACCTCCCCTGGACACACCAGGGGAATTCCCGGGGGATAAGCGGTTATGGCTTCGGCGCTGATCTCCCCTTCTGCCTCTTCCAGTTCCACCGTTCTGGTGGAACTGTAAAAAGCCTGCCTGGGCAAAACCGCCATGGGAGGTATGGGAGGTAGAGGGGGACAGAAACGGATGACGTTTTTAAAGGGCCTCCTCCTGGCCACGTCCTGAAAGGCCTGGACCAGGGCCCGAGCCATGTCCCAGTCGTCCCCTATGGAGATCAGGATCAAAACATTGTAAAGATCCGAGAGCTCCACCTGGATCTTATATTCCCGACGCAAAATCCCTTCCATTTCGTAGCCGGTCAGGCCCAGCCCCTGGACATTTACCGTGATCTTGGTGGGATCCAGGTCCACGCATCCCGGCAGAACTGTAACCTCTTCTCCCATAATCTCTATTCCATCTATGCGGGCCAATTCCCGCCGGATCCAGTGGGCTATCTCCAAGGCCTTCTCCAGGAGCTCCCTGCCCTTTAAGGCCATCTGCTTGCGGGCCAAATCCAGGGAGGCCAGGAGGATATAAGAAGGGCTGGTGGTCTGAAAAATGTTCAAGGTGGCCTTCACATGCTTGCCCTCCACCCTTCCCTCCTTCAACAGGAGGATGGAGCTCTGGGTCAAAGATCCTGCCAATTTATGGGCACTGGTGGCGGCCATATCGGCGCCGCAAGCCATGGCAGAAGGGGGCAGTTGGGGATGGAAGGGCAGGTGGGCACCATGGGCCTCGTCCACCAAGACAGGCACTCCGTAATCATGGGCAACGGCCGCTATCCCCCTTAAAGGGGGAACGGTTCCATAATAGTTGGGACTTACAAGGAACACAGCTTTGGCGTCGGGATGTTCCTCCAGGGCCCGTTTTACCCTTTCCGGAGTCACCCCCATGGATATGCCGTAATCCCGGTTTATCTCCGGCTCCACGTACACCGGATGGGCTCCGCTCAGGATAAGCCCTCCCAGGGCAGAGCGGTGGGCATTGCGGGGCATTATTATCTTTTCCCCCGGCTGGCAGACTGCTAGTATCATGGTCTGAATGCCGGAGGTGGTGCCGTTCACCAGGAAAAAAGCCCGGTCAGCCCCAAAGGCCTCGGCGGCCAGGGCTTCGGCCTCGGCTATCACATCTTTAGGATTGCAGATGTTATCCAGACCCGGCACGCAGGTCAAATCCATGGCCAAGACCCTTTCTCCCACGTATTCCTTAAGTTCGGGCAAGGCCCGCCCCTGCTTATGCCCGGGCACGTGGAAGGGCAAAACCCCTTCCTCTATATACTTCTTTATGGCAGAAAAAATCGGCGTCTCCCTTTGGTCCCCCATCTTGGCCCCAACCCCACTTTCTTACTTTACACTAGCATATTTCACCACAAAAGCAGCAGAGATGCAAGTTAAATTTTCATTGACTCCCGCTTCTATCTTATCCCTCCTGGAAAGAAAAAGTGCTAAAAAAGGACCCTTGAAGGGTCCTTTTTTTACACCATATCTCCCACCTTTTTCTCCTCTCCCAGCTTGACAAAACGGTGTTTCAACCTGCCCATGACATAGGGCATGGTGGTGTATTCCATCTGTTCCAGAGGCAGGCGGTGGGGTTCGAAGGGGCCTAGGGAACGCAGATAATTGGCTATCTCATTGGCGATTTCCCGGGCTTTATCAAAGGCAACGCCAGCGAAGAGATCCTGGGGGCCTAGAAGCCTGCCTTCCACTATCTGGAATCCCAAAGCCACCACCTGGGGAGGGCCGTCGAAGCGGGTCAGGGAAGCCTGGTGCAGGCCCACGGGCATCAGAGGTCCTACGTGGGAACCCCTCATCCAGCCCGCCACCAGATGGGGATGGGCGAAGGGCTCCAGCACTTCCCCCACCGCGGGCAAGCCGCTCTGGCAGCGCACGATGCATACGGGGTCGTCTTTGCCCACATAGCGGCCGGCTATAAGGTTGAGCCGCTGGGTGCTGGAGACAGCGGCGATCTCCCCGGTGGTCTTGGAATAGATGGCTTTTATGCAATAGCGATTGGGTGCTCCTATAAACACCAGCAGGTCATACAGTTCTTCGGGCAGGGAAAACTCTATCTGCTGGTGTTCGAAGAGATCGAAGACCAAGAAGCGGAAACCCTGATGCATTTTGGGATCTATCACCAGACCTATGGTGTTAAAGGGATCGGCAAAAATTTTATACAAGGGGAAATTCCAGGCACCCGGGTCGGTCTTGTCCGCGGCAAACACTATGACCGGCTCGCTCTCCCTCTCTTCAAATTCCATCTCCGCCACCCCAGGGCCCAGGCCCTTTATGTTGCCGGAAAAGGTGTCGCTCAAGAGGTCCTGGCCTGCACCGTAGAGCTTCAGCTCTTTGGCCACCTCCGTGCACCGGCTGAAGGTATCCCAGGCCAGGCGGTGGATCTCCTCGCTGTCCACCCCCCTCTTGTGGGTCATGATGAGGCTTATGTCATCCCCTATGGATACCACCCGGTAATCTATCAAAAGGTTGGTGGTGGCCAGAAAATCTTTGGCCGTCTCTATGAGTTTGGGATGTACGCTGGAATGGCCCACAAAGCCTCCCACGTCGGCCTTGATCACGCTCAGGGTTATCTTTTTGTCCAAATCCACAACCCCCTTGTTTTTATTCTATCCTTGTCTATTTCTATCATTAAAAGGCATTTTCCTCCTGAAGGGCGCTGGCCCTCTCCCTTCCCAGGCAGAAGGCCCTCCTGTTGACCTCCCATAACCGGGGAGGAAGGCAGGCCTCCATGGCCTGTTCCCAGTCCTCCAGGGATATGGGCAAAAACAGGGAAAGGGCGCCCAGGAGGACCATGTTGGCCGCCCTGGGATTGCCGGCAGAGGCAGCCAGTTCCCGGGCGGGCAAAAGCATGAAGCGGGAAACCCTCTTCCGCAACTCCTCCTCCAGCCGAGGGGGATAGCTTTCCCTGCCCAGGAGGACCGGCAGAGGAGGTATCTCTATGTCCGCGGCTATTAGCCAGCCCTGGGGC
>DRZV01000013.1 GCA_011375465.1 Neomoorella mulderi | reverse complement strand
CTTTCCAACTGCTCCTGGCCTCTTCTGCCAACCTCTGGGCCCCTTCCTTCAGGGTCAGTATCCCCTTGGTTGCCTGAACAGCCACTTTTCTAGCTTCCTTCCGGAGAGCGGGAGCTGCAGCAGTGCCTAAAACCGCCCCCGCCAATACCGCCAACCCTATAGGCCCTAAAATCCTGCTGATGGCCTTATCCCACATGGTCTTCCCCCCTTTCTTAAACATAAACTTAACATTCTTGATACAAACTTAATTTTTCGATACCATCTTAGCCTATCCTGGAGGAAATTTCGAGGCCTTTCTCTTCGATCTGAATTTATTTTTAAAGAAGCTTAATAAACAGAGACCAGAAAGGGAAGCTACGGCCAAGGGCGAATTCTAATAAATAGACAAAAAACGAAAATCTGTCTGGCTAAAAATTATAACCCAGCTTAATTAAAGATCAAACTGACAGTGGGGACAAGTGATGCATCTGAAAGGCAGGTTTAAAATCCTTCACTTCTTGCCCGGCCGTATCCGCATCTTTCTCCCAGAATTAAACCAGAATTAAAAGGGAAGCGGTGGATACCCTCTCGGCTCAAGGAGGTTGTGGAAGGCATTCCAGGGGTAAGGAAAGCGGAGGCCAACAGGTATACCGGCAGCCTTTTGATCCTCTATGACCCTGGGGTTTATACCCGGGAAGCCTTGCTACAAGAGCTTAAAGAGAAAATAGATTCCCTCCCTGAAGCCCAGGGGAGCCAATCCCTCGCCCCAAAGGAACCCCTCACTAAAGAGCTGATAGGATTGGCTTTGGGTTCCCTTCTATTTACGGGTATAGCCCTGAAGAGGCTCTGGGCTGCCCCTTCCCGCTGGGCCCGCTCCCCCCACATAACCTCCCTCTCCGCCTCTTCACCAACATTCTGGCCAGCTATCCCCTGGCCCGGCGGGCGGTGAAAAGATGGGCCCGGCGCCTGAAGGTGGACGTGGATCTGGTTTTATCTTCGCTTTCCATAGCCCCTTTGATAATGAGGGAAAGCTTGCCGGGATTGCTCCTATTGGGTGTAGGGCAGGCCCTCTCCACAGCTGAAAAGATGGCTTTACAGGAACCCCAGGTGGTTAGCAGCCCACCCGATCTGGCCAGCCCCTTCCCGGAGGTAAACGAATATGTGGAAAGGGTGACCACCTCTGCTCTGGCTCTGGGATCCGCCTACTATCTGTGGACCCGGCATCACCGGCAGGCTTTGGCAGTCACCAGTTCAGTATCACCCCGGCCCCTCTTCCTGGGGGAAACTGCCCTGGTATCCAAGGCTCTCCAGGAAATGAAGAAAAAAAGGGGTGTCCTGCCGGCACCGCCATTACTTTTTAGGGTTGGGCCAGGTGGAGGTGATGGTCTGGTGCCACGAAAATCTCTTCAAGGAAGCCAGGCCTGTAGTGGAGGAGATCTATGAATTTGATCCCCGTTATCCTTCACGGAAAATTTTGGCTATAGCCGCGGCCATGGCCAAAAGGGCCTCCCACCCCTTAAGCCTAACTCTCTTGGAAGGCCGGAAGGAAGAGGAATTTACCCTGCCTCCTCTGGGAGAAGTCAGGGAGCTGGCACCATGGACCCTGGAGGCTTCGCTGAGGGGCCAGCGGGTGATATTGGCCCCTCCTTCTAACCTGAGGAGTTTTTACCATGAACTCGAAAAAGCTGATGGGCTCATACAACAAGTGCCTGCATACAGGGTGCTGGCCCCTCCTGCTTCTGGTGGAGGGCAAGCTGGTGGGGCTCATAGCCCTGAGGGAACGGGTGGATGGGGAGAAAAAGGCCCTCCTCCCCTTTCTGCGGAGCAGGGGGTTATCCACCATATCCTCCTAGTCTCCTCCTGCCCGGAGGAAGCCCAGATATGGGCAGAAGAATTGGGGGTAGAAGCGGTCTATGCCCCTTCCCTCAAAAGTAAGGTGCGTATAATAGAGGCTTTAAAGGAACAGGGCCACAGGGTAGGTGCAGTGGGCCAGGCGGGAGAGGAGGAGGCTCTGAGGGCCGCCCACGTGGGCTTCGCCTGGGGAAAAGGGGTCAAGGCCCCCATACAGCTGGAGAGGCCCTCGCCGGAGGTGTTCCGGGATATATTCCGCCTGTATGGAGAGGTGGAAATGCTCCACCGGCAAAATTTCCTGCTGGCCCGGGCTTTTCATGCCACAGGCATGGCCCTCACCCTGTCCGGGGCCCTCGGCCTTTCCCATACCATGGAATGGAACAATCTCCTGCGATGTGTTTTGCTGATAAACGCCAGCCGGCTTTCCTCCTGCGAAGGGGAGCGGCTTACCCCTCCTCCTAAAAGAGATCTCGCCTTCCCCAAACCGCAGGTTCCCGTCCAAGATTGGCAGGAAAGGAAACTGCAGGACCTCCTGGAAGAGCTCAAAACCCATCCGGAAAAGGGGCTCCCCCAAGAGGAGGCGGCCAAAAGGTTAAAGATTTACGGACCCAATGCCCTATGGGAACCTCCTCCCCCCACCTTCTGAGAGCGGATAAAAGAGCAGCTGAAAAATCAAATGGTCCAGCTGCTCATGGGGGCTTCCTCCCTGAACGCCCTTATGGGCAAAACAGGGGATGCCCTGAGCATATTGGCCATAGTGGGGTTGAACGCCTTTCTGGGGGCCTACCAGGAGAGCAAAGCGGATCAAGCCCTGCGGGCCTTGAGGCAGCTGGAAGTGCCCCGGGCTAGGGTTATAAGGGAGGGGCAGACGAGGGATATAGAAGCCAGCCGTCTGGTCCCAGGGGATATAATCCTGCTGGGCTCAGGGGACGGGGTCCCGGCCGATTCCAGAATCCTGGAGGGCCAGGAGGTGGAGGCAGATGAATCCTGCCTCACGGGGGAATCCCTTCCGGTTCCCAAGGAGCCAGATGCCCATGGGTGGGAAAATTGCCTTTTCATGGGCACAAGCCTTACCCGGAGCAGGGCCAAAGCCCTGGTCTGCGCCACCGGCATGGCCACCCAGATGGGACATATAGCGGCCATGCTGCAGGATAGATCCCCCAGTCCAGCCCCCTCAGACAAAGCCTCAGCACCCTGGGGCAACACCTGCTCTATATATCCCTGGGGGCCTGCGGCCTGATGATCACCTTGGGCCTCTTGAGAAGGCATGGCTTCTGGGAAATGGTGCTGGCAGGGACCAGCTTGGCCGTGGCTGCCATCCCTGAAGGGCTACCGGCCATAGCCACTGTATCCCTGGCTGCCGGGGCTCAGAGGATGGCCAAACGGGGGTAATAGGGCGCAGCATAGGGGCAGCGGAAACCCTGGGAGGGGTAAACCTGATATGCACCGACAAGACGGGGACCCTCACCAAAAACCAGATGACGGTGAGGAGCCTTTACACCCATACCTGGTGGCACTTTACGGGAGAGGGATATGAACCCGCAGGTGAAATTTACAGCCCCCAGGGGGAAAAGGGGGACGAAGACCTGGAGCTGGCCTTAAAGATAATGGCGCTGTGCAATGAAGCCCAGCTGATCCAGGATAAAGGCTCTTGGAAGATCTTGGGCGATCCCACCGAAGGGGCCCTGCTGGTGGCAGCCGCCAAGGAGGGCATATGGCAGAGGGAGGTCCAGAGATCCCATCCCCTTCGCTTCCTCATACCCTTTGAAAGCCAGCGCCGTTACATGGTGGCGGTCTGCCTTGACCCAAAGGGAGGTCCAGATTGGGTTGGGTCCTGGTGAAGGGGGCCCCAGAAGCAGTTCTGGAATCGTGCTCCTTTTACCGGGAAAGGGGAAGGGAACTGCCCCTCTCTCCGGAAAAGAGGGAGTTTTACCTGAAAAAGGCGGAGGAGATGTCGGACCGAGCCCTCAGAGTTCTGGCCCTGGCCTATAAGAGGGAGAACCGGCCTGGAAAAAATGAAGATCTTCTGACCAGGGCCCTGGTTTTGGTAGGCTTGGTGGGCATGCAGGATCCTCCCCGGCCGGAAGCCCCTCGGGTTTTAGAGAAATGCCGGAGGGCTGGATATAGAGGTGAGGATGATCACCGGGGACCATCCCCATACGGCCAGGGCCATAGCCCTGGAAGTGGGCCTTATAAGGCCTGGGGATAAAATCCTCACCGGAAAAGAGCTGGAACGCCTGCCTGAAGAGCAATGGAAAGGGCATATCCAGGACGTCAAAGTGTTTGCCCAGGTATTACCTCACCACAGGTATAAGCTGATAAATTTATTTAAAGAAATGGGCTATGTGGTGGCCATGACAGGGGACGGTATAAACGACGCCCCTGCTGTGAAAGCAGCCCACGATAGCCATGGGCAAAAGCGGGACCCATGTCACCCGGGAGGCTGCCTCCTTGATGATTACTGATGATAATCTGGCTATCCTGGTGGCAGGAATAGAAGAGGGCAGAACCACCCTGGAGAATATACGCCGGAGCCTGGGTTATCTCTTAGGCACCAACCTGGGGGAGATGGTCTTGATGTTGGGGGCCACTTTGATAGGGCTTCCCCTTCCCCTCCTCCCCCTTCAGCTCCTCTGGATCAATCTCCTGGGGAATGGGCTGCCCGCCCTGGGACTGGGCCTATTACCCCCTGATCAGGGGATAATGGAGAGGCCGCCCCTCCGCCAGGACTCCCTCTTGAACCGGGATTTTTACCGGGACGTGTTCCGGTCTGGAGTCGTGAGCGGGCTGGCTTCCCTTTTAGCCTTCTCCCAGTCTTTAAGTCTAGGAGATGTGGCTAAAGCTCGGACCCTTGCCCTGATCAATGTCACGGAGCAGCAGATTCTCTACTCCTTTGCCCATTGTCTTCCGGGACGCATGACCAGGCTTATGGTCTTGTCTGCCTTGGCTTCCGCCGGGCTTACCGGTTTGGTTATAGCCTGGCCCTGGGCCAGAAGGGTATTCCATACCGCTCCTCCTCCCTTAGGGGAACTGCTGCCCTCCCTGCCCTGGATGGTCCTGCCCCCTCTCCTGGAGATGGGAATAAGATACAGAAAAAAATAAAAAGCGGCTCTGCCACTTTTTGTTTTAAAAATTAAAAGCCTTTTCAGCTTTGGATCTCTACGCCTTCCCGCAGCTGGCTGCCCTGGCTCCAGAGGTAACGGGCAACCTGGAGGGAGAGATCCCGTATAAGGCCCTTCTGCAAGGTCAGCTTGCAGCCCTTCAGCATTTTAACCATTTTTTTCAGGGAGCGCTCCTTTTCCCCCTGGGGAGAAAGATCGAAGAATTTGGTGGCTGCTTTAGGAATCTTCAAGCCCTTTGCCGCTCTGCCCCAGATTTCCCAGGAACCGAAAAATCCCTTCCCCGCCTTTTTGGAAGCCTCAGCCCCTGCCCAAGCCAGAAGGGCGTTGCTCCTGTCCCCCCGGACTTCCCTGGGCAAGGACTCTCCCGAGAAGGGAAGGGAGAAATCCCTTTTAAACTTGAAATCCCCACCGGGAACCTGCCTGTTCAATTCCCCTTCTATCTCCCTCAAGATCAGGGACAGGGTTTCAGAGGAAAGCAGGATTTCGGGAAGTTCCCTGGGCTTGATGGTTCCTTGCCACAGCTTCAAGCACAAGCTCGCCTCATCCACAGTTTGAAAATACAGCCCTATCCGCTCTTCTATCAATTCCCTCATCTGGGCTACCCTGCAGGCCGTCGTCTTTTCCGGTTCCAAGTAGAAATCCTCTTTTGGCTGGACCAGTCCCTTGAACGCCATTTTTCTCCCCCCTTTTCCATGATTATTGTAGCTCCCCAAAGTTAAATCCGTTTTAATTCCCTATCAATTTTTTGTAAAAGATCGGCCTTGAGAGGATTAGCCCTTGTTTTTAAGGAAAAAGATAAAATAAAATAAAACACAAAAAATCGAGGAGGGTTAAAATAGGAAACAATCTTGAGGGTGAAATCTCCCGCATGGTGCGGGAAGAGGTCAGGAGATACCTGAGGAAAAAGGGTGCAAGTGCGGGGGAAAGGGAGGGGATATCAAACCGGGGAATAGACGCCAAGTCCTTCCTCCTGGGTACTGCTGCGGGATTGGCTCTGGGCGCCCTATGGCCCCAGCTCCAGCCTGCCCTGAAGGCCAGCGCCAGAAGGCTGGTTCAGGGGCTAGGGGAGATGGGCGAGCAGGTTAAAACCCTGATGGAGCAGGCCAAAGAGTTGATGGAGGATATAGTGGCAGAAGCCCAGTTTGAAAAGATGAAGGGGGAGCTGGACAAGGATACAGGAGGGGAGGGATAAAAAATGGAAAAGGAGACCGCCACTTTAGAAGACTTAAAAAGGGTTCTGGAGGAAATGGAAAAAAAGCCCTGGAAGCGGTGGATATAAGCGCCCGGCTGCGGCTTCAGGAACCCCAGGCTTGGCCTCAGGTGGCCCAGTACTGGGAAAAAGCCCTGGGCAGTTTGTGGTTTTATATAAAGGACAAGAGCAAGGAAATTAGGCAAAATCTCCTGGCGGGCATCCATTTTCCCCCCGCCGTCCGGTCAGATGAAGACCAGGGCTACCCCCTTATCCCGATCCTCTGGAGGTACTTGATGAGGGGCACTCCCAATCCCAATACGGCCACGGCCTCCCCCAGGGTCACGAAGAAAATGGAAGTCCAGTAGGGAACATGGAGGAGGTAGCCCAGGTAGGTCCCCACTATGAGGCCGTTCAATACCACAGGGGGCAGGTAGGCCCAGGGAGTAGACCTCAACAGGTAGGTCAGATAGGCAGCCAAGAGGGTGGTCAAGCTGCCCAATATGATATCCAGGGGACCCAGCCCGCCGAAGAAATTGCTCACAAGACAACCTATAAATAGCCCGGGGATGGCTTCGGGATAAATTATAGGCAAAAGGGCGAGGGCGTCGGCCACCCTCACCTGAATGTACCCGAAACTTATGGGCTTTAAAATCACAGTAGTTATGGCATACAGGGCGGCTATCATAGCCCCCCGGGCTATTCTGACAGACATCTGGATTGCCCCCTATCTAAACTTT
>DRZV01000113.1 GCA_011375465.1 Neomoorella mulderi | reverse complement strand
TCACCACCCCAGGCCTTCTACTCCTCCCCCTGAAATCGAATCCCAGCCCTTGCCCCCGGAAATAGAGCCCCCTTCAGATAGCCCCGATAGGGGCTTTTTGTTATAATTTAAGAAAACAAGGGCTTTAAGGGGATGGATTATTATGGTAAAATCTGAGGGGAATTCCCTTCAGGAAAAAATGAACATACCCCGGCTTCAGGAGATGAAGCGCCGGGGAGAAAAGATCGCCATGGTCACAGTCTACGACTATCCTTCGGCCCTTTTGGCTGACAGTGCAGAGATAGACGTGCTGTTGGTGGGGGATTCCCTGGGGATGGTGGTGCTGGGCCATTCCAACACCCTAAGGGTTACCATGGAAGATATGATCCGCCACACCCGAGCAGTGGCCAGAGCCCATCCCCGAGCCCTCCTGGTGGCGGATATGCCCTTTCTATCCTACCAGGCCAGCAGGCGGGAAGCCATCCGGAACGCAGGCAGCCTGCTGAGGGCGGGGGCGGAAGGAGTTAAGCTGGAGGGGGGCAAACCCATGGCAAGGACGGTTCAGAGCTTGGTGAGGGCTGGTATACCTGTAATGGGGCATATAGGGCTCACCCCCCAGTTTTATCTCCAGCTGGGGGGGTATAAGGTCCAGGGACGGGGGAGGGAGGGAGAGAAAATACGGGCCGACGCCCTGGCCTTAGCAGAAGCCGGGGTTTTTGCCCTGGTTTTGGAGTGTATCCCCCCGGAACTGGCCGCCGGTATAACAGAGGAGGTACCCGTGCCCACCATAGGTATAGGGGCAGGCAGCTTTTGTGACGGGCAAGTGCTGGTCTGGCACGACCTTCTGGGATGGAGGGATTCTCCCCCCCGGTTTGTTAAAACTTATGCTGATTTAAAGGGGATAATATTACAGGCCCTATCCCGTTATCGGAAAGAAGTGAAAGAGGGCAAGTTTCCTGGTCCGGAGCATGTCTACAGGTAGGGAAAAGTGTGATGTTCAATTATATGGATTTAATCTTGCTCTTATTTTTGATATACAAGGCCTGGCAGGGCTACGGCAAGGGATTTTTAGGGCGGATGGCCTCTTGGGTAGGTTACGGTGTGGCTTTTTTGGCCGCCTGGGCCAGCGCCCCTTCCCTGGCCGGGTTTATGGCCAGCCTCTTTAATTTTAAGGTATGGACAGAGAGACTCGTGGGCTTTCTCCCCTTTCCCCCAGTGGTCATCAACCAGCCCGCGGGACCTTCTGCGGCAGACCAGCTCTCCCGGCTTTTGGAGGGATCCCTCCTTCCGGGGTTTATTAAAAGGGAAATCCTGTTGTCGGTGGAAAAGGGGGTGGGACTTACCCTGGGGCAGGTCTTGGCGGGTCAAATGGCCTTCTGGCTACTGGAGTTGTTGGTTTTCTGCGGATTTTTCCTGATATTGGCCTTTTTTCTAAGGCGATTGGCACCCCGGAGCAGGATAAGGTGGAGACCGGCAATGGCGATGGACCGCCTTTTAGGGCTGATTTTCTCCTTGGCCATTTATGGATTGCTGGTGGCCTTTGTGTTGGATTTAATCTGCGCCTGCGTAGCCCTGCCTTTTTGGACTTCATTTCCTGCAGGGACGTGGCTTCGAGAGCAGCTGGCCGCTTCCCAGCTGGCGGGCCTTTTGAGGGATTATAAGCTCTGGTGCACAGCTTTATGTCAAAAATGTTTTAAGGGGGTTTAACAGATGGAGCTTTCTTTAGCCAGAAAAAGCGCTTGGGAGCGCCTATCTGCAGGAGAAAGGGAGCAGGTTTTTGCCTTTGCCGAGGGATATAGAAGGTTTTTGTCTGAAGTTAAAACAGAAAGGGAAGCGGTGCGTTTTGCCCTTGAAAGGGCTGGGCAGCGGGGATACGTCCCCTTGGAGCAATTACCCCCTGGGGGGATAAAACCGGGAACCAAGTTCTATCTCTGCTGGAGGGATAAGGTTCTGCTCTTGGGAATAGGGGGAGAGCAAGGGGTACAGGAGGGTTTTAGGCTCATAGGGGCCCACATAGACTCCCCCCGTCTCGATTTGAAGCCCCGGCCCCTCTATGAAAAGGGGGGGTTAGGCCTGTTGAAAACCCATTATTACGGGGGAATAAAAAAATATCAATGGATGACCATACCCCTGGCTTTACACGGCGTGGTGATGCTGAGGGGGGGCCGAAAGATAGAGATAGTGATAGGGGAGGGGGAGAACGAGCCGGGCTTCACCATAACCGATCTGCCTCCCCACCTGGCCCGGGAGCAGATGGAAAAAAAGGTGAACGAGGCCTTTACCGGTGAGGATCTAAACGCCCTCCTGGGCCATATCCCCGGAGCGGAAGAGAAGGAGGATAAGGATAACCGGGTAAAGCTAAGCTTGCTCAAGCTCCTCAACGAGCGTTACGGGGTGGTGGAAGAAGATCTCATCGCGGCAGAGCTGCAGCTGGTACCAGCCGGGCCGGCCAGGGACATAGGCCTGGATTCCTCCTTCATCGGCGGCTATGGTCAGGACGATCGGGTCTGCGCCTATACCGCCCTTGAGGCTCTTCTGGATTTGCCTTTCCCTCCCCCCCAGATGTCCTTAGTGCTCCTGATAGACAAGGAGGAGATCGGCAGTACTGGAGACACAGGGGCCTTTTCCCGCTTTTTAGAGTATGCCTTGGCGGAGATAGCCCATAGGGCCCAGCTGGGGGAATTTTTAAATATCAGCCGCATCCTCTCCCGATCTAAAGCCCTGTCCGCGGATGTGACCGGCGGTTTTGATCCCACTTTTGAAAACGTATATGATAGGCAGAACGCCCTTTTTTTGGGCCATGGGGTGGTGCTGCACAAGTATTCGGGCAGAGGAGGCAAATATGAGGCCAATGACGCCAGCGCCGAGTATATGGGATGGCTTAGGGATATATTTAATAACTATGGTGTTATATGGCAGAGCGGCGAAATGGGCCGGATAGAGGCAGGGGGAGGGGGTACCATAGCTAAATTTTTGGCCTTTTACGGTTTGGAGGTGGCGGATTGCGGTCCTGCCCTCCTCTCCATGCATTCCCCCTTGGAGATATCCAGCAAGGTGGACGTTTATATGGCCTACAAAGGCTATAAAGCCTTTTTCCAGGCATAGAAGGAAAGGGAGCTTCCATGGAGAAAATTTATATCGAACATAACCATCTCTTTAGGAGGGAAAAAATGGGCAAGATTATAGAGGTGGACGCCAGGGGTTTGGCTTGTCCTCTCCCGGTGGTGAAGACCAAAAAGGCCCTGGAGGGGATCGAAGAAGGGGAAGTTATCACCATCGTGGATAACGAGGTGGCCAGGGATAACGTGGTAAAGCTGGCCCAAAGTTTGGGATGCCAAACAGAGGTCAAGCAGGAGAACGGTTTTTACCGTGTGCACATCCGCAAAGAGGGGGTGACGGCCACCCAACTCAGCGTTAATCCAGGGCAACTGATCTTCATCAACTCTTCCCATCTGGGCCGGGGATCGGATGAGCTGGGGAGCATACTCATGAGGAGCTTTTTGTTCAGCCTCACCGAGATGGAGGTGAAACCCCAGCGGATCATCTTCATGAACAGCGGGGTGCATCTGTGCTGCGAAGGTTCTCCTGTGTTGGACAGCCTCTTAGCCCTGGAGGAAAAAGGGGTGGAAATTTTGGTGTGCGGCACCTGCCTGGACTATTTTCAGCTTAAGGAAAAACTGTGCGTGGGTAAAGTGACCAACATGTACAGTTCGGTGGAGCATCTCCTGGCAGCCGAAAAGGTCATCACCATATAAAGGTCCCGCTTTAAACGGGGATAAGTATGCAGATAAAGATAGGGGATATCTTACGTTTAAAGAAGAAGCACCCCTGCGGCAGCGATCTCTGGGAGGTTTTGCGCACCGGCATGGACCTGCGCCTGCGCTGTCTGGGGTGCGGCAGGCTCATCCCGGTGCCCCGGGCTAAGATAGAGAGGAGTATTTTACAGATTCTGCCTGCGGGAGAGGGGGACCTGGAAAAGAGGGATTAGATGGCAGCTCCATACCAGCGGCGGTACAAGGTATCCTATTGGGATACGGATATGTTCCTCCTGGCCAGCCCTTTGGCTCTCTTGGGATACATGGAGGAGACGGCCACCTGGCACTCGGAGGAGGTGGGCAACAGCCTTTCTTATCTCAGGGAGCAGGGAAAGGCCTGGCTTCTCCACCAAGTGCGCTTGAAGGTGGAGAGGTATCCCCGCTGGAGGGAGGAAATAAAAGTTAGTACTTGGGTGGAGGATATAAGGCGGTGCTTTGCCCATCGCCACTTTGAGATCGAAGGGGAAGGAGGGGCTTTAGCCTGGGCAGCCACCCTGTGGATTCTGGTGGATCTCTTTACCCACAAACCCTGTAGTATACCCTCCTCCATAGGTGATCCCTACGGCAGGTTGTTCCGGGGCACCGTGGACCTGACCTTGACCTCCAGGTCTTTCTCCTTCCCCGACAAAATTTCCGGGGAGAAATTTGTGGCAGGGGTAGCGGATTTGGACTTAAATTTCCATGTCAACCATAAGAAGTATCTCTATTGGGTCCTGAACACCCTGCCCCAGGAACTCTACCGGGAATGTTTTCTGTCCGACGTGGAGATCCTGTACAAAAGGGAAACTGGTTGGGGAGAAGGGGTTTTCTGTTACACCCAGAAGATCTATCCCAGCAGCTCCAAGTCTTTTCTGCATTTTCTCTATACCCGGGATAAGGAGCTGGCCCTGGCCTCTACCCTTTGGAAGAGGCGGGGCAATAAGCCAGAGAAAGGATGGCTCCGAAATTCGGTTCTATCTCCAGAATCAAGCCTTCTTCCTTGACTTCCAGGTGGGCTTCCCTTAAATGTTCCCTCCAGACCTGCCCCTTTTCAGTCCTTATCCAGGAATTTTCGATCTTTATTCTTTGCACCAGGTCGCTGGCGTTTAATATGACCACCACCTTTTCCCCCTGGTGACGTCTCATAAAGGCGTATATTCCCCGGGAGTCTTCTGTCCAGAGGGGTTGAAAAAAGCCCCGGCGCAGGGGGGCCAGTTCCCGGCGAAGGGATATGAGCTTGCGGTAGAGGCTCAACAGCCCTTCATGCCATCGTTCCGGATCCCAGGGCATGGGGGCTCGGCATTCCGGGTCAGGCCCTCCGGTAAGGCCCACTTCATCCCCGTATCATGGGGGCCCCGGGATAGGTGAATTGCAGGATGAGGGCTGGCCGCAGGTGTTCCATGGCCTCTTCATAGCTGCCCGTATGATGGGGTTGATGGCCCAAACCTTCTTGAAAGGCGGTGATAACCCGGGCGGTATCGTGGCTCCCCAGGAGATTTAAAAGGGCGAAGTTGGCCCCTTCGGGATAACGGAGGCGCCATAACCCCAAAAGGAAGTCCAGGACAGAAGGTCCGTAACGGCGCTGGGCAAAACAGGCCAGCACCAGATCCCTGAAAATATAGTTCATCACGCTGTCAAAATATTTTCCCCACAGCCAGAAACGGGCATCACGCCATATCTCCCCTGCTATGTAGGCCTCCCCTTTGGCCCCCTTGACCTTGTCCCGGAATTCTAACCAGAAAGTGGGTTCTATCTCATTGGGCATGTCCAGGCGCCAGCCGTCTATACCCCCTTCCCTGATCCAGTAGGTGGCCACCGACAGCAGATAGCGCCTCACCTCGGGGTTGGTGACCTTCAGTTTGGGCAGGCTGGGTATATTCCACCAGCACAGATAACAGGAAGGGTCCAGGCTTACGGGGCATTTGTGGATATAGTACCAGTCTATATAGGGGGATTTTTTCCCCCTTTTCCAGGATATCCTTGAAGGCGAAGAAGTCTGTCCCTGTATGGTTAAATACCCCATCTAGAATTATCCTTATCCCGGAGCTGTGGAGGGAGTCCATCAGGCGGCGGAAATCTCCCATATTTCCCAGGAGGGGGTCGATTTTGAAATAATCGCTGGTGTTATACCTGTGATTAGAAGGGGCGGCAAATATGGGATTTAAATAAAGGGCATTTATTCCCAGAAACTTTAAATAGGGTATTTTCAGCCATATGCCTTCCAGGTCGCCGCCGAAAAAGCCCTCTATGGTGGGTTTTTCTTCCCAGGATTTTACTCCAGGAGGGTCGTTGGCGGGGTTGCCGTTGTAGAAGCGATCGGGGAATATTTGGTAAAATATGGCATCTTTAACCCAATCCAGGGGAGCAAAAGGGGTGTCATGGGACCAATCATAATAGAAGGGCTTGCCGTTATCACTGAGGAAGAAGGTTTCCCCTTTGTGGTTGCGGCAGCAGAAGAGATAGGGCAGGGGGTCTGGTGTTTCCCTGGAGAGCTCCCCCTGCCAGTAAACATAATGGGGAGTAAAAGCGCAGGGGTGCATGGGGGCTTCCCTCCAAAACCCGCCCTCTTCCCACAAAACCGTAGAGGAAATCATATCCCTCCTGGTTTTGAGACGGAGGATTATCTGGCCTGGTTCCAAAAGCTGGCGGTATCTTTTATTCAGATGGTGCCATATCAAGGGCTTTCCCCTCCAAGATTTTTTTAGGTGCTATTTCCCAGGGCTATTATATGCCAAAAGGTGAAAAAACCAAATAGGGCCTCATTGACGGCCAAGTATAAACATGTTAAAGTAAAAGTTGGAACTTTGAGTTAATTTTTTGACGAAAGGGTCGATGGTGATGTCATCGGCAACTCAAAAAGGACAAAGAGGATAATGATAGTATGGCCGCTTGGGATCCCCTCCGGAGCGAGTTCGTCTGCCTCCCGCAAGATCCCCATAACCTTTTTGTCTACTGGATCTTTACACCCCAGCGGTTGGCCCTCCTCCGCAGCTTCATCGGCAAGATTTTGGCCCAGCTTCACCTGGCTCTGCGCTTCTCCTCTCCAGAAGATGCCCAGGTCCAGAAGGTTTTCACCTTTCCCCTGAGCGACCGGGGACAATGCTATTTCAGCGGCCTGGCTTCCCATCTTTCTTATTATGTGGAGAT
>DRZV01000117.1 GCA_011375465.1 Neomoorella mulderi | reverse complement strand
GGTAACGGGTGGAACAGGCACGGCCGATCCAAGGCCCTGCCTAAGGCAGCTGGGGTGGCCCCAAAGCTGTATAGTGCCAAAGCTCAACGAAGGAAGAGGTGGACCCCTTTCTTCGTTGAAAGGGGTTTTCGATTTTCATTCCCAGGAGGTGAGAGTCTATGGATGACGGAAGTAACGGGGAGGAAGGGATCCCAGGGTATATCTAATGAGGCATTGAAAGGGACCCCATGGTAGGTCTTCTGTCAGTGCCCCATTTATATATACCCTCCCCCCTTGTTTTCCTCCCTGGAAATCCCCTTTTGAGTCCCATATAAAAGCCATCTTTGGGGAAGCCTCTTCCCGGGGGGACTTTATTTTTTCCTGAGGGGGTGGAAAAAATGTTCTGGAAAAGGGTAAAAGAAGAGAAAAGGGACAAAGGTGGAGAGATCGCAGCCCGTTTAGTCCAGTGGGCCAGAAAGGCGGAAGAAGAGGTTTTAAGGGAGCTGGATACCTGCCGGGAAGGTTTGACTTTAGAGGAAGCGGAGGAGAGGCTGGAAAAATATGGCCCTAACCAGGTGGCCCGGGAGAGGAAATTGCCCTGGTATATCCATCTTTTGAAGGCCTACGCCAATTATTTCAACTTCATACTGACTTTTCTGGCCATAATCAATTACCTGGTGGACGTGCGCCTGGCTGCTCCTGGGGAGGAAGACTGGAGCGCAGTGCTGATAATCTCCACCATGATCGTGGTGAGCACCCTGATAAGGTTTGTACAGGAGTACCGTTCAGCCGTAGCAGCCGAAAGGCTTCGGGCCATGGTGCGCACCACAGCAGCGATCAGGCGCCGGGGTATGGGGGTTAAGGAGGTAGAAATAGAGGAGATAGTTCCCGGGGATATAGTGCACCTGGCAGCCGGAGATATGGTCCCCGCTGACTTGAGGATCCTCGCCACCAAAGACCTGTTCGTGAACCAGGCCACTTTAACCGGGGAATCGGAACCGGTGGAAAAGCGGCCAGAACTGGACGAAGAGAAGAAAAAGGCCCCCAGCCTGACCCTCGGCGACCTGGATAACATCTGCTTCATGGGCACCAGCGTTGTAAGCGGTTCCGCCATAGGGGTGGTCCTGGCCACCGGTCAAAATACCTACTTTGGGGCCATGGCCGAAACCATTGTGGGACACAGGGAGCTCACCAGCTTTGAAAAGGGCGTGGCGGAAACCAGCAAAGTGTTTGTTTATTTCATGTTGAGCATGGTTCCTGTAGTTTTCTTGATAAACGGTCTCACCAAGGGGAATTGGCTGGAAGCTTTTCTGTTTGCCGTGGCTGTGGCTGTGGGCTTGACCCCTAAGATGCTTCCCATGATAGTGAACGCGGGGCTGGCCAAAGGGGCAGTGGCCATGGCCCGGGAAAAGACCATAGTGAAAAGGCTGGACGCCATGCAGAATTTTGGGGCCATGACGGTGTTCTGCTCTGATAAGACCGGCACCCTCACTTTGAATAAGATAGTTTTGGAAAAACACCTGGATATACATGGAAACGAGGATATCCGGGTGCTGCGGCATGCTTTTTTAAACAGCTACTACCAGACCGGATTGAGAAATGTTCTGGATGAGGCCATTTTGAGATATGGCGAGGAGCACGGGCTGAAGGCCGAGGATTTGGAAAAGGTATACAGAAAGGTGGACGAGATCCCCTTCGATTTTGTCAGAAGGAGGATGTCGGTGGTGCTGGAGAGCGATAACGGGCCTACAGGGGTAAAGAGGCAGCTGGTCACCAAAGGGGCCGTGGAAGAGGTGCTTTCCATATGTAAGTGGGTGGAATACAAGCTCCCCCTTTGTCCTGAAGGGAACCCTCATCCCTTGGCTGCCCGGGAGGAGGCCAGGCCCTTGGGAGAGCTGAGGGTTTTACCCCTGACCAAGGAGCTGAAGCGGGAAGCCCTGGATATGGTGAAGAGCCTCAACGAAGACGGCCTCAGGGTGTTGGCCGTGGCCCAGAAGAGCGAAAACGTCCCCCCTCCAGGGGTTTTAACTGCTGAGGACGAAAAGGACATGGTCTTGATGGGCTTTCTGGCCTTTCTAGATCCCCCTAAGGAGACTGCCCTGGAAGCCGTCAGGGCTTTGCAGGAGCACGGGGTGGAGATAAAGATCCTCACCGGGGACAACGAAATTGTAGCCCAGAGGATCTGCAAAGAGGTGGATCTGCCCTTGAAGGGAGTGGTTTTGGGGGAAGATGTCGACAGGATGGCCGATGAGGAACTGGAGGCAGCAGTTGAGGAGACCACCCTTTTTGCCAAGGTGACCCCCATGCAGAAGGCCAGAATAGTGAGGGCCCTCAGGAGGCGGGGCCATGTGGTGGGTTTCCTGGGGGATGGGATAAACGATGCCCCAGCCATGAGGGAAGCGGACGTGGCCATCTCGGTGGACAACGCCGCCGATATAGCCAAGGAATCGGCGGATTTCATCTTGTTGGAAAAGAGCTTGGCTGTACTGGAGCGGGGTTTGGTGGAGGGGAGGAGGACCTTCGGCAATATAATGAAATATATCGCCGTCACCGCCAGTTCCAATTTCGGGAATGTCTTTTCGGTATTGGTGGCCAGCTCCTTTCTGCCCTTTTTGCCCATGATGCCTTTACAGCTGTTATTTCTCAACTTAACCTATGATCTTTCCATGACCTCCATGCCTTGGGACAGTGTAGACGAGGAGTATATAAAAAAGCCCAGGCAGTGGGATGCCCCCAATATCGGAAGATTTATGATATGGTTTGGGCCCACCAGCTCCATATTCGATATAATCTGCTATGCCCTTATGTTTTTCGTGGTGGGCCCTGCGGTGATAGGAGGACCCTATTTTCTCCTCCCAGAAGAACTGCGGGCCAGTTTCGTCTCCCTGTTCCAGTCAGGCTGGTTTGTACTGAGCCTGTGGACCCAGACCATGGTGGTGTATATGCTCAGGACAGAAAAGATACCTTTTATCCAGAGCCTGCCCTCTTTCCCTGTGTTGACTTTGACCTTGGCGGCCATCGTCTTCGGAACCATAGTACCCTACACTCCCTTAGGAGCCCGTTTGGGCATGGCCCCCCTGCCTTCTATCTATTTCTGGATAGTGCTCCTGCCCTGTCAGATGTCCTATCTGGCCTTAGCCCAATATGTGAAGACCATCTTTATAAAGAGATATGGTAAGCTCTTTTAAACTCGGGCAGAGGGCAAAGGTGGCCGGTTTTCTTCCTTGCCTGGGGTATATATATGTGCTATAATCAGGCAGAAAAGCTTCCCTGCTCCTACGGGGGCCGTTTAAGTCCATAGGGAGGAGGTTCAGTGTGCGCCAATACGAAGTGGTCTACGTGTTGAGGCCAGACCTGGAAGCCGAGAAAATCGCCGCACTGGTGGAGAGGTTTAAAAATCTGGTAACCGACCAGGGTGGTGAAGTTCTGGAGATTTCCCAGTGGGGCAAAAGGCGGTTGGCTTATGAGATTAAAAAATTTCGCGAAGGTTACTATGTGTTGATGAAATTTAAAGGCAAGCCCCAGGTGGCCCAAGAGCTGGACCGGGTTCTCAGGATCACAGAAGACGTGATCCGCTTCTTGATAGCCAAAGAGGAAAAGGCGGGCTAAAATAAACCGAGGTGGGGATGGAGAATGCTGAACCGGGTTATCCTCATAGGCCGGCTTACCCGGGATCCGGAACTGCGTTATACCCCCACAGGAGTGGCGGTGACCACCTTTACCCTGGCGGTGGACAGGAACTACCTCAATCAACAGGGGGAAAGGGAAACCGATTTTATCCGCATCACCGTATGGCGGAAATTGGCGGAGACCTGCGCCAATCACCTGGGCAAAGGCAGATTGGTGGCGGTGGAGGGCAGGTTGCAGACCAGGGCCTTTGAGGGGCCAGACGGCCAAAGGCGCCGGGTTACCGAGGTGGTGGCCGAAGACGTGCGCTTTCTGGACTGGCCCCGGGAGAAGCCCGGAGAGGGGCTGGGTCTTCCTGGATTTGACTCCGAGGAAGACCTGGAGGATATAGCCACAGAAGTCAATCCGGACGACGATCTGACCTTTTAGAAATTATAATTCCACGAGGTGATCTTGGACTTGAGGCGGGATAAGAAAAAAGCTCGCAAGAAGATATGCAGTTTCTGTGCAGAGAAGATAGAATATGTAGACTATAAAGACGTGGGCCGTCTGCGCCGGTATCTGAGCGAGAGGGGAAAAATTCTCCCCCGCAGGGTTACCGGCAACTGCGCCCGGCATCAGAGGCAGCTCACCCGGGCCATCAAACGGGCCCGGATTCTCGCCCTCCTGCCCTTTGTGGCGGAATAAGGGCATCGGTAAAGAGATCTCCTTTTTCTGCTGCCATGGTCTAAAGTTGAAGACTGGGCAGCAGAATTATTATTTGGGGAGGTGTAGAGATGAAGGTGATCTTGTTGTCCGAGGTGCCCAACCTGGGGGGGCAGGGCTCGGTGGTGGAGGTATCCGACGGCTATGCCAGGAACTTCTTAATACCCAAGGGCCTGGCCATGGAAGCCACCCCTGCCAGGCTAAAAGAATTGGAAAGCCTGCAAAAGCGCCAGGAACGGAAGAGGAGAAAGGAGCAGGAGGAAGCCTTGCGCCTTAAAGAGAAGCTTCAGGGAGCCCTTTTAACCATAAGGACCCGGGCAGGGGAACAGGGAAGGCTGTTTGGTTCTGTTACCAACAAGGAGATAGCCCAGGCAATAAAAGAGGCTTTTCAAGTGGAGCTGGATAGGCGTAAGATAGAGCTGAAGGAGCCCATCAAGCAGCTGGGCCGATACCAGGTGATGCTGAGGCTTCATCCGGAAGTGCATACCACCATGGAGGTACAGGTGGTTCAGGAGGAGGGTTGATTTTGGCTGTCCCTGGAGAAGAGCACCTGTTGTCTAAGCAGGTGGCCGCCCTGTTCCAGATCCTTTGCGATTTTTACGGTACGGATAAGATTATATTGAAGGCCAGCAAGCTGGAGGCCCTGGAGCTCATCAAATCCGAAAAATTATCGGAACGGGTTTTGGCCCTGGAAAAGCTGATCTATGAAGATCCCACCCTTTCCCAAGTTCCCCCCGAGGAGGATATACCCCATATTCTGTCGGCCTTGGAAGAGGAGCTGGCGGATATAATAGCCCGCAGGACGGTGGAGGAGCGCCTGGAGCAGAGGATCGCCGAGAGGATGCAGGAGAAGCATGAGGAGTATATACAGGAGATCCGCCGCCAAATTCTCCGGGAAGAGGGGGGTGCGGAGACCGCCCGCACCTTAAAAAAGCTGGTGGAACTGGAGGCCAAGGAAAAGGTCAGCCTCTCCCGTAGCGCCCTGGAGATCTTGAGGCCTCGGAGCTTGAAAGAGATAGTGGGGCAGGAGGAGGCGGTTCAGGCCATATTGGCCAAGCTGGCTTCCCCTTTTCCCCAGCACATGATCATCTACGGACCCCCCGGGGTCGGCAAGACCACCGCTGCCCGCTTGGCCCTGGAGGAGGCCAAAAAGATAAGCTCCTCTCCTTTTGGCCCCCAGGCCCCTTTTGTGGAGGTGGACGGCACCACCTTGAGATGGGATCCCCGGGAAATAACTAACCCCCTTTTGGGTTCGGTCCATGACCCCATATACCAGGGGGCCAGGAGGGATCTGGCGGATAGCGGCATACCTGAGCCCAAGCTGGGATTGGTTACTGAAGCCCATGGAGGGGTGCTCTTCATAGACGAGATCGGGGAGATGGACCCCCTGCTGCTCAACAAGCTCCTAAAAGTTCTAGAAGACAAGAGGGTTTTCTTTGATTCTTCTTATTATGATCCTGAGGATGAAAGCATCCCCCGGTATATAAAAAAGCTCTTTGAAGAGGGAGCGCCTGCGGATTTTGTCTTAATAGGGGCCACCACCCGAGATCCGGAGGAGATAAGCCCCGCCCTCAGGTCCCGCTGTGCGGAGGTGTTTTTCTCTCCCCTGACCCCTGAACACATCAAGACCATCGTGGAAGAGGCAGCGGAAAGGTTGAAAGTGAAGCTGGAGCCTGGGGTATCGGAGCTCATAGCAGAATATACCATTGAAGGGCGCAAGGCGGTAAACATCCTGGCCGAAGCCTACGGCCTTTGCCTCTACCGGCAAAGGGATAAACGGGGCAGGCGCCGCCGCTCCATCGGCCTGGAACACGTGCGGCAGGTGCTCCGTTCCGCCAGGCTTACCCCCCAGATATCGGTTAAAGCCCAGAAGAAACCGGAAGTGGGCAGGATTATGGGCTTGGCCGTGTCGGGCTTTGTGGGCACAGTCCTGGAGATAGAGGCGGTGGCCTTTCCCGCCCGGGAAGAGGGCAAAGGGGTCATCCGTTTCAACGAAACAGCGGGGAGTATGGCCAGGGATTCGGTGTTCAATGCTGCGGCGGTGTTCCGCCTGCTGACGGGGGAAGATCTGGGCGACTATGACCTCCATGTGAACGTGGTGGGCGGAGCCAACATAGACGGGCCTTCTGCCGGCCTGGCCATATTGGCAGCCATAGTGAGCGCGGTCCAGGGCAAACCTTTACGCCAGGACGTGGCCGTTACCGGAGAGATCTCCATCCAGGGTAAGGTCAAGCCGGTGGGAGGGGTTTTAGAAAAGATCTATGGAGCCAAACAGGCGGGTATGGGGGCGGTCCTTTTGCCCAGGGATAATTACCTGGAAGTAAAGGGGGCCATAAAGGGAATAGAGCTTATACCGGTGGCCACAGTGGCCGAAGCCCTGGATTACCTCTTCCGGATTCCCCTGGCCTCGACTCCTCGAGGATAGGAGGTTTTGGTCATGGCTGTGCAGGCGGAAAAAATGCCGCCCCAGAGCTTGGAGGCGGAGCAGTCGGTTTTGGGGGCCATCATGCTGGACCGGGAAGCCTTGCTGGCGGTCCTGGAGATATTGAGGCCGGAAGATTTTTATAGGGAAGCCCACCGGGTGATATACAGGGCCATAATCGATCTTTACGAGCGGAATGAG
>DRZV01000130.1 GCA_011375465.1 Neomoorella mulderi | reverse complement strand
TTGAGGTGGAGATCCACGGGCCGGGAACCTATGGCGCATCCTCCAGGGTAAGGTACCCGAAAATATCCGCAACGGGCCAACAGGGGTCCCATCACCAGATTGGAGACCCTGAGCTTTCGCATCAACTGGGAGGGAACCTGGGGCTGAAGGTGCTTTCTGGGGGCCAGCTTCAGGACTTCCCCCCACCGTCCCCCTTCCACCCCTATGGCTTCCAAGACCTGGAGCATCACCTTTATATCCTGAAGATCGGGCATGCCTAAAAGGGTGCTCTCTTCCGTGCCCAGGATGGTGGCGGCCATTATGGGTAGGGCAGAATTCTTGGCTCCCTGGACAGCCACCTCCCCCAAGAGGGGCTGCCCGCCCTCTATGAGCAAGTATTCCATTGACCTCCCCCCTGCAGATCTTATAGGCCGCCAGCATCTACCTCTTCCCCCCAGATCTCTATCTCCAGTTCCAGGGCTACACCGAAGGTTTTAAATACCGCTTCCCTTACCCGATCTATCAGGATCAGGACGTCCCGGGCCCGGGCTCCCCCCAGATTGACGATAAAATTGCCGTGTTTGGTCGATACCTGGGCTCCCCCTTCCCGCCACCCTTTGGCCCCCACCGCTTCTATGAGGCGTCCCGCGTAATCCCCCGGGGGATTTTTGAAGACGCTGCCCCCATTGGGCCACTCTAAAGGTTGGGTGGCCTTCTTCTTGAGGATCACCGCCCGCGCTTTTTCCTTTGTCAACTCTGGGGCCTGGGGATAGAGCTGCAGGCTGGCCGCCAGGAGCACGCCTTTGCCCTTGAGGGAGGAGCGACGATAAGAGAATTCCAGTTCATCCTTCAAAAGCCGGAGACGACGCCCGTCCTCCCCTAAAAACCAGACCTCTTTCACCACCTCCCCTAAGGTGCCTTGAGGAGTTCCGGCGTTCATCACCAGGCCTCCCCCTAAAGTGGCAGGTATACCGGCGAAGAATTCCATACCGCCCAAACCATTGAGGAGAGCGGCCTTTAGGATGTGGGACAGATATGCCCCTGACGTGGCCCAGATACAGTCCCCTTCAACCCGCACCTCCTGTAAAGATTTGGTTTGAAGCACCATGCCCTTTACGCCACCATCCAGGACCAGAAGATTAGACCCATTACCCATGATATGCAGGGGAAGGCCCTGGCGTTTGGCGAACTCAAAACAGAAAAGGATATCCTCTTCCCGCTGAGGTAAAATCAGGAGCTCAGCCGGCCCCCCAATGCGCCAGGTGGTGTGGCGGGATAGGGGTTCAAAACACCGGACCTGTCCGGCTATCCTCCTCTGGAGTTCCCTGGCCAAAATGGAGATCATTTATTTATCCTCTGCCTTTTCCCGAGATTGGAGATAGCAGGCCAGGTCCTGGGCCACCCTGGATACATCCCCTGCCCCCAGGGTGAGGATCAGATCCCCCTTCTGCCAAGATCCCTTGAGGAATTCTACAATATCCTCCAGGCAATGGATGTGATGGACGCAGGGATGATTCAATCTCTTCATCTCCTGGACTATGAGCTGGGCTCCCACCCCGTCCAAAGGAGGTTCTCCTGCAGGATAGATGTCGGTTATCACCACCACCGGGGCCGCCATAAGGGAAGAAGCGAATTCCCGGTAGAAGTGCTTGGTACGGGTATAACGGTGGGGTTGGAATACAGCGATGATCCGATTGGCCCCCATCAGAGAAGCCGCCTTCAAAGTGGCGGTTATCTCCGTGGGGTGGTGGGCGTAATCGTCCACCACCACAGGCCCCTTATTCCACAGCACCTGGAATCTGCGCCCCACTCCGGTGAAGCTGGCTATAGCTTCGGCGGCCACGGGGAAAGGCACTCCCAGTTCCTGGGCTGCTGCCAAGGCTCCCAGGGCATTTAAAACGTTATGGTAACCGGGGATCTTTAAGTTTATCTCCCCTAAGGGGGTGGTCTTGAAATACACCTTCGCCCTGCTGGTGAACCCCCGGAGCTCCACCTCCCGGGCCCGGTAAAGGGCCGAATCCCATCCGTAGGTTATAGCCCTATCCCTGTGCCTTTCCGCCATTTCCCTCAGCCAGGGATCCTCATGGCAGAGTACGGCTTTGGCCCGGGAGGGCAGGCCCTCCAAAAACCGCTGAAAGGCAGCCTGTAATCCCTCCTGGTTTTTATAATATTCCAAATGATCCCCCTCCACATTGGTGATGACGGCTATGCTGGGTTTAAGCCACAGAAAGGAGCCGTCGCTTTCGTCAGCTTCGGCTACAAAGTGGGGGCCCGAGCCCGTCAGCACATTCCCCCCAAACTGGGGGACATGTCCCCCCACGGCTGCTTCCGGATTCCAGCCCGCTTCCTTCAATATCCAGGCTATCAGGGCAGTGGTAGTGGTCTTGCCATGGGCCCCGGCTACAGCAACGCCCTGACGGGAGTTGAAGAGCCGGGCCAACAATTCCCCCCTCCTGACCACGGGGATACCTCGGCCATGGGCCTCCTGCACCTCGGGATTATCGGGAGATATAGCAGAGGAGACCACCAGCTGCACTGTATCCTGGGGGATGTTTTCCGGCCTGTGCCCGTAATAGACCGGAACCCCCAAAGAGACCAGCTCGCGGGTAAACTGGTTTTCCTTAAGATCGGATCCGGAGACTCTAAATCCCCTGCTCAGCAGGATGCGGGCCAAGGCGCTCATCCCCACCCCGCCTATACCCACAAAATGGATCCGCCCCATATTTTTCATCCCTTTCCAGAATCAAATATGCTCCAGTATAACTTCCACGATCTCCTCCAGGGCCTGGGGGCGGGCCAGGGTGCGGGCTCGGAGGGCCATATATTTCAAGCGCTGGGGATTGGCGATAAGGCTGTTGATGGTCTCCAGAAGCCTGCCCCCCTTCAATTCCTCGTCCCTGATCAACACAGCCGCCCCGCCCTGGGCCACTGCCCTGGCATTGTATTCCTGATGCTGGCCGGCTGCATAAGGATAAGGGATCAGGATGGAGGGCAGACCCCTGGCCAGCACTTCGGCCAGAAAAGAAGCCCCCGCCCTCCCCACCACCAGGTCAGCTGCTGCCAGGGCCTTTTCCATGTGATAGATGTAAGGCTCCAGAATAATATTTCCGCATTTTCCTAGAACTATCCCCGAGGATTTCACCTGTTCTCGATAGGGTTCAAACTCCCGGGGCCCGGTCATCTGCCAGATGAACACCCCTTCCCTTCCCGCCCAGTAGGAAAGCACCGGAAGCATGGCCTTGTTTATGCTCCTGGCACCCTGACTCCCCCCCACCACCAACAGACAAAAGGTATCCTCTTTCAAGCCCAGCTCTTGCCGGCACCGGCTGCGGTCTGCCTTCAGGATTTCCGGCCGTATCGGCAGCCCCGTTACCACTGTCCGGACCTTGGAGGGGAAGTAGGCAGCAGCTTCCTTAAAGGTAAGGCATACCGCCCGGGCTTTGCGGGATAAAAAACGGTTGGCCAGGCCGGGAAAGGCGTTTTGCTCGTGCAGGATTACCGGTATGCCCTGACAGCCGGCAGCCCAGCAGAGGGGAAAGCTTGCATATCCTCCGGTTCCCACCACCACCTGGGGCCGGAATTCCCGGAGCAATTTCCAAGCCTGTATAAACCCTTGGGCTGTCTGGGCCAGGGCTAAAAGGTTTTGTGCCCACCTGCCCCGCTTTAACCCCGCTCCTGATATGCCCTTAAAGGGGATGTCCGTGGGCGGGACTATACGGGCTTCCAGACCGTGGCGGGTTCCCACATAGAGGATCTCCGCTTCTGGCCTGGCTTCCTTAAGCCCCCGGGCTATGGCCAGGGCAGGGTAAATGTGCCCCCCTGTACCCCCACCGGTGACAATTATCCTCATAAACATTCCTCTCTCCATTACGCCTTGACATAGCGGGAGATGTTCAGCAACACTCCCAAGCTCAAGAGGGTGAAAAGGAGGGAGGACCCTCCATAGCTCAAAAGGGGAAGAGGTATGCCTGTGACCGGTAAAAGCCCGGTGGTCATCCCCATGTTTATCAAAACCTGCACCGCCAGCATGATGGTCAAGCCTGCTGCCAGAAGGCGGGCGAAATTGTCAGGAGCCTTAAAGGCCACCCTGAACCCCCGCCATATCAATATCAAAAATAACACCACCACCAGGCCGGCTCCCAAAAAGCCCAGCTCCTCACTTAAGACCGAAAAGATGAAATCCGTATGGTTTTCGGGAAGATAGTACAGCTTCTGCCGTCCGAAACCCAATCCTGTGCCCAAGAGCCCCCCCGAGCCGATGGCCAGGAGGGACTGGATGGTCTGCCAGCCGAACCCGTGAGGATCAGCCCAGGGATTTAAAAAGGCGGTAAAACGGGCCATGCGGTAGGGAGCCGCCTTGATGGCTAAAGCTACGGCCCCCAGGGCCGCCGCTGCCAGAAAAGCCAGGTGGTCTGGCCTGGCCCCCCCCACCGCCAGCAGGAGGTAGACTGTGGCCCCGATGGCCAGGGCTGTACCCAGATCGGGCTGGAGAAGTATCAAGACGCCCACCAAAGCCAGGAGCACCAGATAGGGAGCCACCCCCTGCCAAAAGGAAACCAGCCTCTTCTGGTGGCGGTCCAGGCTGGCTGCCATGAAGACTACCAGGGTGAATTTGGCCATCTCAGAAGGCTGAAATTTGATCCCGCCCCATCCCAGCCAGCGGGAAGATTCTCCCGCCTTGGAACCTATAAGCAAGACTAAGACCAAGGATAACAGGGTAAAGCCCAGGAGGGGAAAGGCCAATCGCCGCCAACGGGTATACTCCCATTGAAGGGCAAGGAACATCACCCCTAACCCTATCCCCGCCCAGACCAGCTGCCTCTTTAGATAATAAAAGCTGTCCTTGAATTCATAGGAGGAGGTAAGGGCGCTGGCGCTGAAAACCATGATGAGCCCTATCCCCAAGAGCAGCAGGATAGTGATCAATATGCCGAAATCCACGGGACCGGCCTTGCCCCTCACCTTCTCCCCTCCAGCTCAATCACAAATTGTTTAAACAGATCGCCCCTCTCTTCGTAATTGGCGAACATATCCCAGCTGGCACAGGCTGGGGAGAGGAGCACCACGTCCCCAGGGCTCGCCACCTCCGCGGCTTTGAGCACCGCCTCCCTCAGATCCCGGACGTGGAAAACAGGCCCCATACCCGCCTTCGCCGCCGCCTTGGCTAAAAGGGGGGCAGCTTCCCCCATCAGGACAAGGCATTTCACCCTTCCCTTCATGTGCCTGGCCAGATCTTGAAAATCCCCCCCTTTGTTCCTGCCTCCTGCCAGGAGTACTATGGGGCGGGAAAAGGACTCCAGGGCCCGTATGGTGGCCTGGGGATTGGTGCCTTTGGAATCGTTGACGTAAAGCACCCCCCCTATCTCCCTCACCTTTTCCAGCCGATGGGGAACACCGGGAAAGGTCTTGAGTTCCTCAGCTATGACCTCCAGGGGTATGCCCCCTACCCAAGCCACCAACGCAGCTGCCAGGTAATTCTCTAAATTATGTCGGCCGGGCAAGATGAGTTCCTCCCGATGGCAGAGAAATTTCTCTCCCTCTTCTGTCCGGAGGTATAGGCCTCCGCCCCTGACAAAGGCGGCAGCCTCTTGGCAATCCTCTAAGCTGAAATAGAGAACCCTAGCCCGGGTCAGAGGGGCCAGACTTCTTACCACCGGATCATTTATGTTCAAGACGGCATAGTCCTCGGGATCCTGCCGGGTTATGAGTCGGGCTTTAGCAGCCACATAACTGGCAAAATTGCCATGCCTATCCAGGTGATCGGGGGTGATGTTTAAAATGACCGTCACCCGGGGGCTGAAGTCCACCACCGTTTCCAGCTGAAAGCTGCTCGCTTCGCATATCACCCAGCCGCCTTCCCCCGTTTGGTCCACCGTCCCTGTAAGGGGTATGCCTATATTTCCCCCCAACACGGCGGGCAACCCTGCCCTCTGGAATAGATGGAAACACAGGGCGGTGGTGGTGGTCTTGCCGTTGGTCCCGGTGATGGCTGCCAGCTGGACCCCAGGGGGCAGCAGGCGGTAGGCCAGCTCCAATTCCCCCCAGACGGGAACCCCCCTTTCTCTCGCCTCCTTCAGAGGAGGCTCGCTCAGGGGCACCCCTGGGCTGACCACCACCAAGGTGGGGTTTATCTCCTCCCAGGAAGGATAGCCTCCCGAGAATACCTTCACCCCCGCTTCCCTCAGCCCCTCCTTCTCCTCAAGGTCCAGTTCCCTCCGGTCACAGGCCCAGACCTGGGCCCTCCGGGCCCTCAGGGCCAAGGAGGCGGCCTTCCCGCTCTTGCCTAAACCCACCACCAGCACCCTCTGTTCCTTCCATTCCATGATTCTCTCTCCTTAAAGGCTCAAGATGTACAATCCCGCTCCCACGCAGATAAAAGCCAAGAGCCAAAAAAACAGCACCACCCCTGTCTCCGGCCATCCACCCAATTCAAAATGGTGATGCAGGGGGCTCATTTTAAAAATGCGCTTGCCGGTCAAACGGAAAGAGGCCACTTGGAGGATCACCGAGAGGGCCTCCAAAACATAAACCCCGCCCAGAAGGATTAGGGCCAGTTCTGTCTTGGTCATTATGGCCATGAAAGCCACCGCTGCGCCTAAGGCCAGGGAGCCGGTATCTCCCATGAACACCCTGGCGGGATGAAAGTTATAGACCAAAAAACCCAAACAGCCCCCGGCCACCAGGGCAGCGAACAGGGCCAGATCTTCCTGGCCCGCAGCCCTGCTTATTAAAATATAGGCGCCTGCCACCCAGAAGGTAACCCCTGCAGCCAGCCCGTCTAACCCGTCGGTGAGGTTGAGGGCGTTGGCGGTGGCTGTTAGAACCAGGGCGGCAAACAGGGGGTAAAACCAGCCCAGATTCCAGCTGCACTTGAGCACAGGAGTTATGATCTCGCTTCCCCGGTGCAAATATGATACCGCCAACAGGCCCGCCACCAGCCCCAGGAATAGCTGTCCCCCCAGCTTCTGCCGGGCGTAAAGGCCCAAAGGCCTTCGAAAGACCACCTTTAAAGCATCGTCCGCCAGCCCTATGAGGGCATATCCCCAGGTCAGGAGCAGAGCAAAAACGTTCAGGGGAGTGGGATCCAATAGGAG